>JAUWFP010000121.1 GCA_030606845.1 Anaerolineales bacterium
TTTTTCCAAAGCTAAAACCCTCCCGGCGAACTTCAAAAAGATTGCCAATCCTATCCTATATCGCCGCGCGTCCTGAGCAACATATTCTAAGTTTTGGTTCACAGTCATCCCGGAAGGTGAAGTTCCCAGTCGATCGAGCACTTGGAGACGGTTTAATAGAACGCTGGGCATCCATGCCGAGAAACTGCGATGTATCATCTTTCAAAGGTATTAGAGTCTTTGAACCTCACTCGCCCAGGACCTGCTCGAGGCGTTCTGGATCAAAATCGACGATAATCGTTCCATCGATATCAAAAGTGGGGGTGATCAAGAGATCGCCGGTCCATTCCCGGACCTGCTCCGAAGCCCCTGGCACATCGTAAATATCCACTTCGGTGTAATTTAAATTGCGTTCTTTGAGCCACACTCGGGCTTGGATGCAATCCGTACACCATTGGGTGCAATACATCACGATCCCGCCGGAGGGCAACGGCTGAATTTCCGGCTCAGGGAGCACCTGCTGCGCAGCTTCTGGATCGATGCGGCGTAACTCAGAAAACAAAACTTCATCGTCTGGTTGATCGTCGATATCATGAATATCGATGTATTGGATCAGGCCTTCTTTGTCAACAATGAAAATTGCCCGTTCGGAGTGTCCCTCCGACCGAAGAACGCCATATTGCTGGCATACCTCCCCATGCGGCCAGAAGTCGCTGAGAAGTGGATACTGAATCCCCTGGAAAGTTTCTGCCCAAGCTTTGAGGGCAGGAACATGGTCGACGCTGATGCCCAGCACCTGGGCATTCAACCCCGCGAACCTGGCAGTTTGCGCCTGGTATCCCGGGATTTGCGCGCTTCAGGTGGGGGTAAAAGCCAGGGGGAAAAAGGCAAGCACCACGTTGCGGCCGCGATAATCGCTCAGTCGAACTTCTCGATCGAGATGGCTGGGCAAGCTGAAATCCGGGGCCTGCTGACCAATTTGTAGGCTCATGGATGAAACCCTCCTCAACGCTATTTAATCAGACCTCATTATAAGACAAGCTGCAAGGTTATCAACGGCAATACCCTGAGGGACGATGCGAGGTGCCAGCATGAACAATAAATGCTCTTTTGCGGTTTCTGTCGCAAATTGTGTGAGAGCGTCGTTAAAGGTACAGACATATTGGTTGCGGTCAACCCTGCCTGTTACATGCGGGAGCGAGAAGCAAATCTCTACACTGGAAGCAATTTGTGAAGCTATAACGGATGCTTCTATGCTTAGGCCCACTTCATGCAACCCATTTCTTCACGATGAATAAGAATAAATACCCGATTCCCAACATCTTCCTGTCAACCGTCCTTGAATTATGGTTGACGGGTATCCTGTTGGTGCTCGGCCTTCTGTGGTGTATAGGCGTCCTATAGCTTCCATCTGGGGATATCGAGATTCTTCGCCCCCAGCTGCGCTTCGGCTCAGAATAACTACCTTTCACAACCACGATGGCTTACATATCAGACCATGCATCCCTTTGTCGCTGCTCCCCACTCCCTTCGGTCGGGGACTTTGCAGGACAGGTCCAAGAAGTAAAGCGACAAAGAAGCGCTGTCTTCTCTTGACTCAACGCCCATCTTGAATCAATGACCCCGTTTTCTTTCAAAGTTGCAATTGTGCAGCGTATCCACGATGATTAGGCCATCTCCTTGTGGGAGAGCAGGCAATCAATCATGACACTATATAGAGCCAAAGGGATAGTCACCCTTCCCCCAAAGCTACTAACGCCATCGACATTAACCTGTTGTACTCTTGGTTTTACCAACCGATCGCTCAGGAGATGATTCACAATGAAGCAGAAAAACACATTCCTTATCGCATTCGTGCTCATCCTAACACTTGTAACCACGCTATCGTGCGGAGCGATCCCGATCCTGACCGGAAACCATGGTGAGACACCGACCGAGAAACCCGCCGAACCTGAAGAACCGGCTGCAACCGAGGAGCCAGCAGAGCGTGTGCAGCTTGACCCATGCTCGCTGCTCACCGACGAGGAAGTCGGCGCAGCCCTGGGTGGACCGGTGCAGATGCAGCCACCACAAGGTATGGGCGGCTGTGTGTATGTGCTGCAATCCGATGATCCAACCGTAAGCACGCAGCTGGTCATCAGCGCAGCCCAGGGTAACGAGGCCAAGGCCTTTACGATGCTAAGCCTCGGCATGCTCGCCGGCTTTAGCGGTGACCCAGATATGGCCGCGGAATTTGAAGAACTCAACAACCAGATCGC
The DNA here is from genome assembly GCA_030606845.1 of Anaerolineales bacterium. Lineage (GTDB taxonomy): Bacteria > Chloroflexota > Anaerolineae > Anaerolineales > E44-bin32 > E44-bin32. The sequence goes on from JAUWFP010000121.1 coordinate 2,238, forward strand.
CGACCTGACACTGGTCGAGGTTATCAATCGCATGGCTGAGATGTTCGCGGGGACAGGCGTGAACGTAACACAGGCAGATGGTCCCGGCGAGAGTGCCCTCTGGCTGCTCTACGAGGACGAATTCTATTCGCAGGGCACGCTGCTGGTGGTGAGCGGCGAGGAATACACGTCGCTAACACAGATAGGCGGTGAAATGGCAGCCGCCCCCGATCAACTCGCCTCCCTGGCGGGGATGGTGTTTGACCGGCTACCTCAGGATTTCTATGTGTTTGACGAGGACGGCGATGGCAGCTTCAGCTTTGAATATAGCAGTGAAGAGGAACCCGATGAAGCGGCGGAGCCTACGCCGACGATTGAAGCCCTCGAGGTCGTGACCGGATTGGTGTGGGCTGCCGCGCCTAACGCGGGCCAGGTGCACGTGATCGATCCGATGACGAATCAAGTCATCGCCACGATCGACATCGGACGCTTCCCCAGTGACATCGCCGTCGCCGAAGGGAACGTATGGGTGATCAGCGAGACGGAAGGCACCTTGTGGAGAATCGATCCCATCACATTTGAAGTGGTCGATACAATCGCTTTAGGCGGCAACACTTTGCACGTCGCTGCAGGACAGGGCGCTGTGTGGGTGACGGGCGGGTTGGGAGTCCGCAAGATCGACCTCGCGACCGGCACGCGCTACGGTGTCGTTTATTACAGATGTTACGACGTTGCGATCGGCGAGAATGCAATCTGGGTGAGCGAGAGTCAGGGTCAACAATTGCTCAAGATCGACCCGGAGACCCGAAGAGTCGTCGCCACCGTTAAGCTCGAAGGAAAACCAAGCCAGGTCGCCTACGGTCATGGCACAGTCTGGGTGATTTTGCACGACAAGAACGAGGTTGTGGGCATCGATCCGAACACCCATCAAGTGGTAACCACGCTATCCTCAAACTCCTTTATCCATGGGCTGGCGGTCGATCCAGACCGCGTCTGGTACACACACCCATACGCCCTCAATTATTATGAACCGGCTTCTATAGGTTCTGGCGGTTTCAACATCGCCAATCCTCCAGCCCAGATCGAATTTTATGCGGGAAGCCTCTGGGTTTCGAGCCCTAACGAAGGACTCATCACGCGCATCAACCCTGAAGACCAGAGCGTCATCTCCGTAATTGATCTGGGTACAGATCCGGTTGCGATCGCAGCCGGGGAGTAACTTGTAAGGCGCGAGCGTACAACCAACCACTGCCAGGCGGGATCTTGTAACCCGCTTGGCTCCGGCGCTTACGATGCCAGCGTTATTATCAGCGTTCTCAGTCAAGTCAGCGGTTCAAAGCACTGGGCTTTCCGGCGCACACCGCCAAGATCCGTAATAATCACACCGACGATATCCATATCTTCTATAGTCATTTTATTTATATACACAGCGCAAACAAAACCAATTTTTTAGATGAGCCCAGGGGTTGAAGGATGCCGACCCAAGCTTTACAATCAACGAATGATGACGGATAAACACGTACGTATCTACACTGACGGAGCCTGCGAGGGCAACCCCGGACCCGGCGGGATCGGCTTCGTGATCCTATCAGAAGGGTCGGAAGTAGAGTTCTTGCAGGGATATCGGCACACGACCAACAACCGCATGGAGCTCATGGCGGCGATCGCTGGTCTCGAGAACCTGAAAGAGAAGTGCACGGCCACTATCTACAGCGACTCTAAATACCTCGTTGACGCTGTTACGAAGGGATGGGCTGCTTCCTGGAGAGAGAACGATTACATTCGCAAAGGCGGAATCCGCGTCCCCAATGCAGATCTCTGGGAAAGGCTGCTCCCCTTGATCGAGGAGTATAAGGTCCAATTCTCGTGGGTGAAGGGGCACGCGGGAGATCCTCTTAATGAAAAGGCGGATCACCTATCCTATGCCGCCATCGAAGGAGAAGGTTTACTCGAAGATACCGGCTACCTGAACCAGTTGGAATTGGAGAAGCTGGCCCCTTCTAAGATCACCGAGGTTGGGCAGCCATGCCGGAAATGCCAGACCCCGGTGGTTAAAAAGAAGCCGCGCGGGAAACCCAAACCGGGTCAGTCGTCCTATTATGAGTACTATCTATTCTGTCCGGAATGTGAGACCCGATATTTCGTGGAAAAGGCGAAGAGAGAAGTAAACCAGGGGAACCTCTTCTGAACATTCGTCTTTCCAATCAGCATGACCGGTTCACTCTTAATGTCATGCTGAGCAGTTAAGCGACGAAGGTTCTCGTTCCCTATAAGCTCGACCATCCATGGTCAAGCAGACCCATACTCTGCCAATAGATCGAAATTACGCTATCCAGGCATCCAGGATCGCACGGACCGATCTTCTCATTTCCACCGCATACTCAGCGCTGAACTTGCGCTTATACATCCTGATCCCAACACTGGGTTGGTCACGCTTATCTGCACTCCCCGCCATCATTCGTTTGTGCGTGCCCGCGTACATCTCTTTGAATTCCTCTTCCCCAAGACGCCTGTACTGATTCTTATAAACGATGAATTCCTCGCCGAACCGCTTCGTCCGCTCCCTCTCTTTTTGTTTTACTGATGGGTAACCGAAACAAACCATGCAGATCGGAACTGCATATTGGGGCAGGTCGAACATCTCTCTGTGAATCTCGTAGTTCTCTAAAATGTCACCAATGTAGCAGGAACCTACGCCCATGGACTCGGCGGCGATCACGGCTGTTTGCGCAGCGATGAGGGCATCGCAGCAGGCGAGGAACAGATCTCCCTCTTCTGGTTTCACCATCGGCACGCCTTTTTCTATGCAGAGTTGTTCCACTCCAGAAACTTTGAAGTAGTCAACCCAGCGTTGGTAATCGGCGAGAAAAATGAGCACGAGCGGCGCCTTGGCGATGAACGGCTGGTTATCGCAAGTCTCGACCAGCTTGTCCTTGGCTTCTTGATCGCTGACTTCGATGATGGAATACAGCATCATATTGCCGGCCGTCGGCGCGCGCATGGCTGATTTGAGAATCATGTCACGCACATCTTCGGGCAGCGGTTTATCCTCGTAGGCACGCACGGATTTGCGTTGGCGGATCGTTTCAAGGACTGGATTCATCATTGAATCTCCTTAACGTAGGACTCAGAATGACCAACTTTTAATAACTGGGTTTCACAAGGGACTATCTAATCGCCTCCAACCTCCAGGCGCACTTCCGTCCATGAGTTCGGCGCGAAGCTCTGCTTGACGACCGGATTCTCAAACGAGAGACTGTAAGGTCCTTCAGCGAAAGGGGTGAAAAACAGCGTCCCATCAACGGGTGGTGTTATGGAGCAATCGCTGGTTGTCGTGGGTTTGCCTTCGAAGGTCTCTGTTAGGGTAAACTTCAGAGCCTGAGTTTGCGCGTCAACGCTCCCATTTAGTTGCACGATGGTTTTAAATGAAAAGTTCACCCAGCAGATCTGGCCCTGATCGAGGGCAGCAATACTTAACTGCTTGGTCCCATCAGCAGTAGCCTGGACCGCAAAGGTTGGGGTTGTCGACCCTTCCGGCGGCGTCAGGTCGAGCTCAAGCTGAGCATCTCCGCGCACATTGACCGACTCGTCCTCGATGACCTGGGAGGCAAGTACCAGGACTTTTGACTGGGAAGGTTTACTTCGACTCCCGGGTGGATCATTCGCGTTCGACGAGATACAAGCGGACAGGATAAGGACGACAAGAAATAAGTAACATCTGCGTGGTGTATACGAATCCACCTGTACCTCCATTTAGCTGAATATCGGTGATCACGTTGATAAATACTATACGTGCCTTGGGCTACCGCGGCAACCGTTGGAAATTCACTCCCTATGCGACAAACCCCGCTCCTTATTGTCATTTCGAGTGAGTCGTGGAGGGGCGAGGGAATGACATCACGCTGGAACATGTCATACTGAACGAAGTGAAGCATCTCGTTTTTTTACTAAAGAGTTCTTCTGGCTATGAACGAGATTCTTCGGCACTGTGTGCCTCAGAATGACCTTGGCCAGGAGCCTGCCATTTCGGACGAGCCGTGCATCCGACTCAGCTCTTAGTACCCCCTCGCTATAGCACGTGCATACGCGCAAGGATAACAATGGTATCTGGGCATTTTCCTCCGCACAGTTAACACGGTAGAGTAAGCACCCGACGCTATCCGGGAACCAATTGGCACATCCCGGCGTCTATTCTTTAGACAAGAAGCCCGGTGGCAAACACCTGGCCCTATCGTAAGGAGCTTCCCGGTCATGGCAAACAATCAAGATCATTTTTTGAGTCGATTTCGACTGCCGATGCTCATCGCCATCGTCATCCTGGCAGTCATCGGCGCATTCCTGATTATTCGCAACATCAATACCGGTGGACCGGGACATGTTATCCCCTCCCAGGTCGACACCCCGGGGGAAACCGGCGAAGGTCCGGGAACAACGGATGGCACCGATTCAAGCCTGTCCATTCGCTTGAGTGAGGGACAGGACCAGCCCGAACCCGTTGAACCCCTTCCTCTGGCCACTGGTGAGCCGCTCTCCCACGAGAGCATCATGCGCATCCTAGCCCGGCTCCCAGCGCTAGTACCTGAGCCCGACGACAGTCAGGATTTCAGGCTTCCC
>JAUWFP010000210.1 GCA_030606845.1 Anaerolineales bacterium
GGAAGCTCAACTAGCGCAGAAGCGAGCCCTGCTGCAGGACCGTCTCGCCGCTGTCGGGCAACTCGCAGCGGGGATTGCCCATGACTTTAACAACATTCTTGGGACGATCATGCTTTATAGCGAATTGTTACTGAACGATCCGTCGATCTCCTCACAAGGCAAGGAGCGAATTGACACAATCTTTAACCAGGCAAAGCGAGGTTCGACCCTCACCACACAGGTGCTCGACTTCAGCCGCCGCTCGATCATGGAGAAACACGCTTTCGATCTTGTGCCGTTCTTTACCGATCTTGAAAAGCTCCTCTCACGCACACTGCCCGAGAATGTCAAAATCAAGATGGATTTCAACGGCGAATCAGGCTACTTCACCAACGCCGACCCAGCACGAATGCAGCAAGCAATAATGAATCTAGCGTTAAACGCGAGAGATGCGATGCCGAAGGGTGGCGAGCTAATCTTTGCGCTCGATCAAACGGAGATTCAGGCTGAGCACCCTCCCTATCCAGGGATGCAGACGGGAAGCTGGGTCAGCATCCGCGTCTCCGACACTGGTTCGGGGATCGATCCGGATGTAATGCTGCACATGTACGAACCCTTCTTTACAACGAAACCTCAAGGCAAGGGCACAGGGCTTGGTCTCTCCCAGGTCTACGGTATCGTCAAACAGCATAATGGTTTTATAGATGCTGAAAGCACCCCCGGGGAAGGTACAACCTTTATCATTTACCTCCCGGCTATAGATGAACAAGCGGAGCCCGATAACACCAAGGGAGATATCCAAACACAGTCTGGTCGCGGAGAGACGATCCTCGTCGTGGAAGATGACACTGCAACGCGCAACGCGATCTGCGAAATCCTCGAATCTCAAGGGTACACTGTCTTCTGCGCCGAGGATGGCGCTGTTGCGCTTTCAGAGCTGGAAGCAAGGGGTGGCACCGTCGAGTTGATCATCAGCGACTTAGTGATGCCGAATATGGGTGGCAGGGATCTATACGATGAAGTATCAGACCGCTACCCGCATATCAAGATGGTCTTGATCACCGGATACCCGCTCGGTGGTCACACGCGAGAATTACTCGATCACCAGCGTGTAACCTGGCTTCAAAAACCCCTCACCTCAGAAACGCTGGCCCAAACGGTTCAATTTATGTTGAAAACGGAGAACCTGACCGTCTAACAATTTCACGCGATACCTTCAATTTACTTCCCCTGAAGACATCAAACCAACAGCATACTCCATTCAGTGGTGCATCCGTTGCTGTCCATATGGAGTCCAAGCGCATATCCTGCAGTCGGAGGCATCGCTTTCGGACTCCGCAATATTCATCTTAACCTAAAACTGATCCTTAAACCGGCATCGAGATTGACCGGGGGATGCCCGAAAGTCCCGCTCAAATAGCATCTATGTTTTCCAGGAAAATAGCCGCCCGTTAGAGTGGTTTCAGATGGGTTGGCTCGATTAAAGCCTTGCGAACAAAAGAGTGGATCGGTGAACTACGCCGCTTAACCATCATGACGGTTACTTCGGCGCCGCGCGCCACCCGTTCAGGGAGTGTGCCCACCAGGAAGTTTGTGAACACCGGCTCTTCCGTTGCACCGATTACGATCAAGTCAAAACCCTTGGCTGATGACAGGATTGACTCCACCGGATCGTCACCCTCAACATACATCGTCTCAATCGGCACACCATCAACACCGTGCATACTCTCAGCGACGGCTCGCTCAGCGCGGATGCGACCGACTTCATCAACGCCCGGAGGCAGGACGTGGAGGATGGTCACCATCGCAGGCTCTGGCTTCTCAGCCTGCGCCATGTTAACGGCGATACGAACCGCCCGACGCGAATTGCGTCCACCCGTGACGGGAACAAGGACCCTTTTCAAAGGACGCCACCGCCGATGGCGCACGACAATGACGTCAGTCGGCGGATTGTCAACGATTGGATCGGCGACGGACCCAAACAGCTTCCCGGAAGATTTCGTGAATCCCGGCCAACCCAGCACGATGAGATCTGAGGCGTTCTCAATCGCCGTCTGACGGATCGCATGGGACACATTTCGCCCGAGACGGATGATCGTATGTACCGGGACATCACATTTCTTTGATTGGCGGATGACGTCATCTAGATACTGTCGACCATCTCTGAGGAACAACCTGCCCTCTGATAGATTAAGCTGGACGGGAACCTGTACCACATGCAGGGCGAGGACTTCCCCACCCTTGTTACAAGCCAGCAGCGCTCCTATCTTACCCAGGATGCGAGCCTGCTCTCGATTAGCGACAGGGATGAGGACAGAGTAATCCCGGCTCACCAACACCTCTTCCAGAAGAATCTCTTTGGGTTTCTCCATCTCCTCGATCCGAGAGAAATAAAAGGAGTACGCTAGAAGCCCAATGGCAATCCAGACAACGGCGAAGACCCAGGCGATCGGGCTGAAGCGGAAGACATTTACCGCCAGGAAGGCATTTGAGAGTATTGCCAGAACCGGAAGGATCGGGAATAGTGGCACACGAAAACCGCGTTCAAGTTCCGGTCTCTGCAACCGCAGGAAAAGCACTGCAAAATTCACGAGCATGAACAGCAGCAGGAACATAATGCTGGCTGATGCGGCGACGTCCTCGATGGGAAGCGTCCACGCCATGAGTGTCATCAGCACTCCTGTCGCTACAACCGCCAAATACGGCGTGTGACGCTTAGGATGGATCCGAGCAAAAAATTCTGGCAGATTGTGGTCCCTCCCCATGGCAAAAGAGACACGAGAGGAGGCGTAGGTCGTCGCGTTTAGGGCCGATGTTGTGGAGGCGAGTCCGCTCAGTAACAGGATCATCCCGCCGATACCCCACGGGAAAACCTGCTGCGCTACTTCAATAATCGCGATTTCCCCTTTTTCGCCCAGGTACTCGTATGCAGCGAGATCACCTGGCGGTGTGATCGCGCCAACAGCCACGATGCCCACCAGGATATAAACCACAACTGCTACGGATATTGAGATAAAAATCGCTTTCGGGATATTTCGAATCGGGTCGAGAACTTCTTCACCAGATTGAGCGATGATCTCATAACCTTCAAAAGCGATAAACGTGAAACCCATAGCGATGAAAACACCGACAAGCCCGTTGGGTAAGAATCCCGTAGTAAAGCGGCTTTGCCAGCCATCCATGCGCGACATCGCTAATGCACCGAAGATAACCAATAACCCGAGAATAACAATCTTGATCACGGTAAGTGTGTTTCCGACGCTCGCCGTCTCCGAAGAACCTATGTAATTAATGCTGGTGAAGGTGATGATAATGAGCGTCATGAATAAAAGCGAAATCTGACTGATTGTCAGGCCAAAAGTCGATATCCCGGCAACATGGATCAATTCAGCGGCAAAGCGACCAAATGCTAATGCGTACAAGCTCCCTGCCACAGCCTGCGCAAACCAGCTCATCCACCCGGAGATAAAACCAAGGGTTCCGCCGAGGGCTTCCTTGATCCACTGGTATCCACCCCCTGCGCCCGGAAGAGCTGAGCCCAATTCCGCGTAGGACATTGCTGTGAGTGAGGTAACCAACCCGTTGAGCAAAAATGCCAGAATCAAAGCCGGACCGGCGATCCCCGCGGCGATGCCGGTGAGGACAAATATCCCCGCGCCGATCATCCCGCCGATGCCGATCATCGTTACGGTAAATAAGCTGAGTTCACGACTAAGCGTGACTTCGTCGGAGTCTGATGACTCTATGGGTGTCGTCTCCGCCATATCCAGGCCAATCCTTAATAAGGAAATCGCATAAGTTTACACCGATTCTTCAATTTAGTGAGAGAATTCGCATAGCAGAATTTCCTGACGTCCATGGGCTGTTTGGATACCTTCCAGTGGCGCTTGTTGTATACTCCCTCAATCATCAGCGTTTATTAGCGGGAAGTATTGACTCCAAATATGTTATCGTCATCGCGCCTGAAAAAGAACGGATTTCAAACGCTACTCATCCTGGCCTTGGGGCTATGGTCAGTCGCCAGCCTTCTGCGCATCATTCAATTCACCTTCTCCCCCGAAGGCGCGAATGACCTCTACGTCTATTGGTACGCCGGCCACTTCGTGCGTGAAGCCGAAGATCCATACGCCGCCTCTCTCGCGGACCAGAAGCCGACACTGCCGATACATTATCTAGATAAAACGGTTACGGATCTTCGCGATATAGTGGTTCCAGGTTGGGTTCCAGCGCCAGCGCTCACTTTCCCGTTAATTGCAATTCTCTCCTGTTTTGCCTTTCTATCCTGGCCCCTCGCTAAGTTGGTGTGGTTGGGGTTCAATCTGCTCTTTATCTTTATGATCCCACCGCTCATTTTGCGTATCTTCGCCCCCGAAGAGCGATGGGGTAAATGGATAACGGCGGTCTTCATTCTGGTTTTCGTCGGGCTAACCTCCACTCGCTATGCCGGCAGCAGCGGGCAAGTGACCTTTCTAGTGCTTCTTCTCGCGCTCGGCTCGATCCATTTTTCAAAGAACCGCCCTTACACAGCCGGCATCCTTCTCGGCATCGCGCTCTCAAAATACTCCCTATCTATCGGCTTCTTCCTTTACTTGCTCATCTTTGAG
>JAUWFP010000020.1 GCA_030606845.1 Anaerolineales bacterium
CACAAAAGCTGAGTTGCATCGGGCTGCACAAGCACAAGCCGAAATACTCCTGGAGTATTCACTCCGAGGGAGCCGAAGACGAGGGCTTCCCTTGGTTCAATCCCATCTGACGTTTGACGAGCCACTCTACACTCCCACAGAAAGAAAGCGGCTGGCGCCGGCTTATTCAGATTTGAATGATTTTGAAATCCAAACATACAGTAAAGTCGAGATCGTAGCTGAGAAGATGCGGGCCCTGGATCAACAGCAGGGAAGTGGCCGCGGCCACGCGATTTATTCGACCTTTGGTTTATCTTCTCCGAGAGAGGCGAACGTTTTCCATAGGAAAAACTCAAGGATATCTTCGAGAAAAAGCGCCATGTTCGCTCCGTTCCTCCAGACCCATCCTTGCTTATCTCTAGCACGCTTCAGGAATGGAATCGCCGGGCATGGAATGCACAGCTTGCGCCAACCGTAAAAACCCTACCAGATTATGATCGCGTCTGGGAAGAATGGATTGAGATATGCAAGCTGATCCTCTAACACTGCAATTCATCGGATGCCATTTTCCATATGTGTTCGATTACATGGGATATAAGAAACAGACTAGGAGGGTTGTGGAAAATAGTTTACACCAGACACGTGCATCTCGAGGGCGCGTGTTTTCTCTTCAAGGTCAATACTACGACCACAAAGACACGTAAGAGTACCCCTTGACAATGTAGCGTGTAGTGCTACAATAATGCTACAGGAGAGTCGATGGAAGCCATATCCTATAGATTGATTCGGAACGAACCAGGTAAATTTGAAGAAGCCCTGAGACGTTCGGGAACAATCATTCTCAACAAGAACGGGGAGCCCTTCGCAATCGTCCTTGATGCTGCGAACGAATCGCCTGAATCACTGCTGCGCTTGGTTAGTCAAGTCCGCGCACAAATGGCCGTGGCCGAGATGAGAGCCGCTTCGCGGGAGGGTGGTCTGGATCGGTTTACGCAAGAAGAAATCCAAGCTGAGATTGATGCCATTAGAGCAAAGCGTTGATTAATCTCGATGGACTCCACCTGTGTTGATTGTCCTTGATACGAACGTACTGGTATCAGGTCTTCTAAATCCTTTTGGGTCACCTGCACGAGTCGTGGATCAAGTGACATTGAATGTGGTGCAGGTGGCCTATGACGATCGTATCATTGCTGAATACGTAGAGGTTCTTAGTCGCCCCGCTTTTGGGTTTCCTAAAAAGAATATCCGAGACCTGGTTGAGCACATCAAGCTGAGTGGAATTCATGTTGTGGCCAAGGCATTAGGATTACCAGAAAATCCCGACCCGGGCGACCTGCCATTCGCGGAGGTTGCTATTACAGCTCGCGTTGATGCTGTTGTTACGGGAAATCTGTCACATTTTCAATACCTTGAAAAACGCGGGGTATCGGTGCTCTCACCGTCCGAATTTATAGAGACCGCTGGACGTCTATTTGGAGGGGCAGATATCGGCTAGGCTTGATTCTTTCCTTGCCTCCTCATGGTAATCACTTGGCGATGCATCTTTCTGCTCCCGCTTGATTTGAGTAATCGACCACAAAGTTATGTAAAGTAAAAGCATCAAATGTTGGTCAATTTCTGGGTAGATTCTAAACATAGACTAGACTTTCCCCATTTTATAAATTAAAACCTTGCATAGGATTTCCGCAGCAATCATGAATTAAATGCTACCGATTATAAAATCGGAGACACCGATATGAGATCTGGCCGCAATGTTGATGTTGCCCAGTTGATTCTTGATTATGATGGATCTATTAGCTTTACTCTTGATTGATCAGGTCTCTTAGTAGCGTTACGAAATCATGAGCAAGCGACAGTGTTTCTATGGTCTCCTTCTCGCCCACGAGTTTAGCTGTTTCGAAGACGGCGCGGTTACGTTTGCGTCGCATCTGATCGAAGAGAGCTGTGAAGTCTTTATGTTCCTTCCCGATCGTCTTATTTACGAATTGAACGACAGTGGCATGTTGGGAAGATCCCCTGGGACGAAATCCCATTCGGAGCATGAGCGCACGCGAGGATTGAAGCATGGCGTTGTATGAGATGTTATATGCCCAATCCGGATCGATACTTACAATACTCCTGGCCGTCGAAAGATCTCTCGATGCTATTTCAAGAAGACTCTGGATTTCTTATTCGCTTGCGTCGTAATTCTTCATCCGACCCTGTTTTAATAGTTTCTCATATGCCATCTTGGCTTCCGATCAGCATTGCTTTTGGGGCATCCCGGACGTTCATTGCGAATGGGTCTCCCTCTTCAAGGCGAGATTCCCAATCTGTGGGGGTGAAGAGAACATAATTGACTTCGCGTGCTAATATCTCCTCTATTTGACCTACGACAGGTGCTAATTGCGATACTTCTATATCACCGATGACCATTAGATCCAGATCGGATTCGGCATCCGGTTCCCCCTCTGCAAAAGAGCCGAAGATGAATGCCTCTTCTATTCCATCGAGTCCACTGAGAGTTTGACGGACAAGATCACCAGCACCCACAGTCTTCAGGAGAATGTTTCGGAGATCGGGAATGAGTGGAAATTGCGGGTTTAGGCTGAAAATTTTCCTTCCAGCTGATTTTTCGCTTTGTAAGAGGCCAGACTGTTCCAGGTTCCTTAACTCCTTCCAGACGGCGTTGTATTGAGCCCCGACCTCGGATGCGAGAGCGCGGATGTGATTTCGTGATTCCGGGTGTAAGAGGAAGAGTGTTAATAGCCGAACCCGAACCCGGGATGAGAATAACCTCTCCAAGAGCGGGCGATGCTGGAACTCGGTTTCCGTCATACCTATCACCTATGGTGATCATGTTATCACTAATGGTGATCAATATCAAATCAAGGGCTACAGGGTCGCAGTAGAACCTGAAGTGGATAATCTCGTGCGCGGTCCTGTAGTTAAAAATTACATATTCCCGATTACAAGAAAAATAAAACGCTGAAAACTGGTTCCTTCCCGGAATTAGCCGAACTCGCTGGGGCGGATTCTTCGATTTTGCGTCTACCTTCCGACAAGCTCAACGTCGACGAGCCGCTCAGCTCGAGGACGTTCGTAAAAGGAACGGATTGCTTCCGTCTACTCCGGATGCCCTATGGGGATCAAGTACAAAGGCTCGTGGTCCTCGGGCAAGCCGAGGATGGCTTGCACTTCGGCATCATAAAAAGCCCCGATCGGCACTGCGCCCAGGTCGAGCGCTACCGCTTGTAAGAGCACGTTCTGCGCCGCATGACCAGCTTCCAAGTGTACGTAGCGCGGCGAGCGTTCCGGTCCATATTTCGCTTGCGTCCGTTCGTATACCGCCGCGATCACCATTACGAGCGGTGCTTCCAGGACCGGATCCTGCCCCAACGCTGCGTCGTGGAGCGCTGTACGGTGGTCGCCGCCCCGGATGACTTCAAGGGCGTGCTGCTGGGGCAAGTAGTGGAACACACCATCCGCAGTGACGATATACAGCTCCAGCGGGTACAGCGCGCCGGCGGAGGGCGCGGTTCGGAATCCGCGCGGATCAGTAATTCCCTGCGCCGCCCACAGCAATTGAGAGATCTCGCCTGGATTCAGCTCCTGGCTTGTGAAGTCGCGCCGGGAACGCCGACTTTGCAGCGCAGCCTCAAGCGATACCAACCCGCTCGTTTTCGGTTCGGGGAGCGGGTATGCAGCCGTAAGGGGTGACGTGGGCGGCATGGCGGTGGATGTGTTGAGGGGGATGTTCACCGGGGCTTTCTCTTCCCCACCACATCCCGAGCTGAAGAGGAGAAGCAGGAGCAACGCTGCCGCGAGATGTAGCTTACTAAAGTTGATACGTTTCATATGCATTTCCTGTCCAAGCTGTGGGAGGACCAGGCCTGAGGTTCACTCGTCAGGATCCCCCGCGATCTCTATGTACTCAATGTTATTACTATTAGATGATTAAAATACACGCCAGGTCAACACCTTGATGCCAGCACGAATCCCCCCAGATCTTGATCAGCGAAATCATTTCTATCATCGCTTCAGCGGTTCCGGGGTTGAGCCGCTGAAGCGATGTAACGGCTGATTGCATTGAATACAACGTATAGGGGTGATAATTGGGAGACAAGGAATCCGATTATGCAATTCATCAGATCCCATTTTTCATATGAATCCGATTAGAGATAATATCGGTTACTCAGGCTTCATTATGGTCTTGTTGTCGGTCTATAGGCGTCTAGAAGGTAGCGTGGTAGGAAGATTACAATACCTAGTGAATCAAGACAGATTGTCGTGGACTTGAATCTGTAGGAAATATCGTATATATTTTGTATACAAATGACTACAAAAAGTATACAAACCGATCCGATATTGCAAGCCTTATTCACTTCCCAGGCGCGTGTGGAAGTTTTAAAGCTATTCTTCCTTCGATCAAGTAGTCGTCACTATATGCGTGAAATTTCTTCCCTAACAGACCAACCCGTTCGTGCAATTCAACGTGAGCTTGCACGCCTTGAAGATGCAGGCCTACTGATCTCGAGTGTCGAGGGCAATCGTAAATACTTTCAAGCCAATAGGCAGTCCCCAGTGTTTTCCGAACTGAGGGCACTTATGGTGAAGACCGCGGGTATCGTAGATCAGTTGAAGAAGATCCTTCAAACCCGATCTGACGCGATCCATGTGGCATTTATTTTCGGTTCGTTTGCGCGAGGATCCGAGACCTCGGCTAGCGATATCGATCTTATGATTATTGGTGCCATTACCAGTCGCGAATTATCCCGCCTATTAAAACCGCTCAAAGAGCAATTGAACCGCGAGATGAATCCAGTTACGATTCGGGCAGAGGAGTTCCAGGGAAATGTCAAAAAAGGTGATTCGTTCACGCAGTCTATTCTGGAAGAGCCCAAGATTTTCCTTATAGGGGATGCAGATGAACTTCAAGAAATGGTTGGCGGAGGAACGTCTTAGAACCCATAGGACAAGTAAAGAAGAAATCCAGGGATTGCTCGAAATTGCCAAGCGTGATCTGAACGATGCGTCCGTACAAGATTTATCAACCGATCGTCGTTTTCTTATTGCTTATGAAGGGGCACTAACACTGGCGACGATCCCTTTGTACTGTGCGGGATATGAAACATACGGGAGAGGGCATCATTGGCTGACATTTAGAATTCTTCCTGATGTTATGGGCGAAAAATATTCCGACCTAGCGGATTACTTTGATCAATGTCGCACGAAGCGAAATGTTGGAACATATGACCGTGGTGGCCAAATCTCGGAGTCAGAGGTCGAAGAATTGTTGGCTGAGGTTAAGTCGTTTTATGAAGATGTAATAGATTGGCTGAAGCGCAATCATACGAACTTCATCTAACATCTAATTTTCAATCAATTCAAAGTCAGAATTTTTCAAACACCCCGATCAAACCAATCGACGTCGCTTCCACCAAGGTCACTACTGGTAATGACCTCACCAGACATCGTTTGGAAATGTAAGATTCGATGTACCCACAGCTTCTAAACTGTTGATAGCGCTATAATTTAAAAGGATGGATGTGTAGACGAACGGGGCTGGACTCTCAGAGCCCTCCTCCGCAGCCATTTCCATCGTCTTGATTGTGCCCATCCTGGTTTTGGAGAGGTTGAACATGAGCGATTGGAATAAAGCCGTTATTGATGAGTTCCGTGCCAACGAAGGCAAGGTCGGTGGACCTTTTGAGGAGATGACCCTGCTTCTTCTGCATACAATCGGCGCAAAGAGCGGGGAACCTCGCCTGAATCCAGTGGTGTATCTGGCCGATGGCGAAAGATATGTGATTATCGCCTCAAAAGGCGGGGCGCCGACCCATCCTGGCTGGTATCACAACGTCGTCGCCCACCCTGAGGTTACCGTTGAGGTCGGCACCGAGAAGTTTCAAGCCCAGGCCGAGGTTGTTCAAGAACCCGAACGCACAGAACTCTATGAAAAGATGTCCACCCAATATCCCGGTTTTGCTGAGTATGAGCAAAAGACAACTCGCGTCATTCCGGTACTTGTCTTAACGCGCCTACCCTGAAACTTGCATTGAGGTGTTCAGAGGATCATTTCTCTCCAGGAGAGTGGTTCCGGTTTGAACCGCGGAAGCCGGATTCGACGAAGCAATCTCGGGGGCGCCTACGAAACAACCGAAAAGGCGATTAGAGCGCTCCTCGCGGAGCCTGGAGTATTAAGTTAAGCTTATGGGTATTATGGAGAACTAAACAATGAGCAAAATCAGCCCATCTGAAATCACCCCCGAGCATATCTACTTATCTCGACGAGAACTCTTGAAAAGCATGGGTATTCTAACGGGGGGGGCAGCCCTGCTTGCTGCTTGCAATGGGAACCCTCCGCCGATGACACTCGAGCCGGGACCTCAGGGAGATCCCGCTGCGGATCCCGTTGATCCGTCCGCCAGTTCTAACGTGGACGAATTGGGAGATCCGCTCAACACCTTCGATGACATCACCAACTACAACAACTATTACGAGTTCACGACGGATAAAATTGATGTTGCCAGGCTGGCTGAGGGTTACCCCATTTCACCCTGGGAAATTCAAGTGGGCGGTTTGGTCCACAACCCGACAACATTCTCCCTGGATGATCTGCGAAAATTCGAGATCGAAGAGCGGATTTATCGTATGCGCTGTGTGGAAGCCTGGTCGATGGTCATTCCCTGGATGGGATTTCCGCTCAGCAAGATGCTGGCGCAGGTGGAGCCCAAAGCCGAGGCAAAGTACGTGCGTTTTGAGACCATCCACGACACTAAAGGCATGCCCGGTTTCACTAAATATCCCTTTTACCAATGGCCTTATGTTGAAGGGCTACGCATGGATGAAGCCATGCATGATTTGACCTTGATCTCTACCGGGCTCTACGGGAAGGAATTGCTGCCCCAGAATGGTGCACCGGCGCGGTTGGTAGTCCCCTGGAAATATGGCTTCAAGAGTATTAAATCCATCGTCAAGATTGACCTGGTCACAGAGATGCCGATTTTACTGTGGATGAATGCAGCCCCGAACGAATATGGTTTCTATGCCAACGTCAATCCTGAAGTCGACCATCCTCGATGGTCGCAGGGCACCGAGCGCCGCATAGGGGAGTTAGGCCGGCGGGAGACGTTGATGTTCAACGGCTATGCCGACGAAGTTGCCCATCTTTATTCCGGGATGGACCTGTCCATAAATTTCTAAGGGGAGGATTTCGTACCGGGTGAGCGGTGGACTGTCCTAGATTTCTGCCCGCCCATACCGTGATGCACATTAGATGAAACGTCGTCGATTCCACCCCCTGCAGATCATTACTTACATCGCTGTCTGGATTCCTCTGGCCATTCTGTTGTGGGATTTAACGCATGATAATCTCGGCGCCGACATCATCCGCGAAGCGACGTTGCGTACAGGGAAAACCGCGCTGGCCTTGCTGGTGCTTTCGTTAGCCTGCACCCCGGTGAGCACTATTCTCAATTATAAACCCCTCTTAAAGCTGCGCCGCCCTTTAGGGTTATACAGCTTCATGTATGCGAGCATCCATTTTGCGATCTTCATCGGCGTAGATTATTTCTTTGACCTGACCTTGATCAAGGGTGCCCTGCTTGAAAAACGTTTTGCCATTGTCGGGTTGACAACGGGTTTGATACTACTCGTATTGGCCATTACCTCTACGCAAGGGTGGAAACGTCGACTAAAGAAACGATGTGTACAGCTTCACAAGTTAGCCTATGTGGCCGGTTTTTTAGCGACCGTGCATTTCGTCTGGTTGGTTAAGCAGGGAGTGGTTGAGCCGTGGATTTGGATGGGTGTCGTGCTGATACTACTGCTGGCTCGAATCCCACCCGTAAAGAAGTTTACGCTCGCCGTGCGCAGCAGATCGGCACCCTGATTGGTTGGATGCAGGTCGAGCTTGCCCGGGGTGAAATCAACGAAATCATTGCTCTCAGCGGTTCTAGGATTGAACCACTGAAGCGCTGAAGTGAATGAAAACACTGAAAGATGTCCTCGGATCCATCATTTGTGAGTGACGAAGGGTAGTTGAGACATACGATTGGAGAGAATATCGGACACTGGTGTACAGGGAGTTCCCCTTTTCATGGGTATTTCTTAATGTTTACCAGGAAAAATGTCTAATTTCAACTTACAAGAGGCACTATTATTATCACTTAAAGTGACTATAATTGTTCTAATGGCTAATTCGATTAAAGGATCGAGTCAGAAAGAAATTGTCAACGCACTGAGGGCTTTAGGTGAAATCATGCTTTCCCAAGGAGAGCCTATGGCTGTGGTTGCCGTTGGAGGGACAGCGCTTATTCTCCAAGATATTGTCGAAAGAACTACCAGGGATGTAGATATTATTGCAATTGGACGTCATTTAGGGGAAGGTGAGCCAACAGAAATTGAATCGTCAGATCCTTTTCCGGAAGCACTTGCCTTGGCGATCTCAAAAGTCGCCAGAGATTTTAACCTGCCGGTTGACTGGATGAATTCAACAGTAGGGCTTCAATGGAAAACAGGCTTACCACCAGGATTCGCAGAAAGAATCCATTGGCAGGCCTTCGATGCTTTATGGTTTGGCGTTGCCGATCGTTATGACCTGATCTTCTTGAAACTATATGCCGCAGCCGATAGTGAGGGTCCATCTAGCAAACACTTCCAAGATCTATTGGCACTTAGACCAACAGTAATTGAGCTGAAAGAAGCGGCAGAATGGGTAAGATCACAAGATACATCGCCTCAATTTGCTAAAATTCTTGAACAGGTGCTTGATCATGCAATTAGAAATCTTTAACACCATTGGAAATGAATTATCAAAAGCAGTTCTTGAGGCAGTATGGATTCAATGGCGATCCATTGGAACATTGATTGAATCCGAACGGGTTTCGAGATCGTTGGTTGATCCTGAGGCGCTTCTTCTGATGTCTTTGAACCTTGGTCATCATGAGAAACGACTATGGGATATTATGGACTCATGGGCAAGGAATGGCTCACAACTTTTTAGTATCCAGAGATTAAAGAACTTACAGAAGTCATTCCCACAAATATCTCGAGATCGGCTAGCGGAATTTGCAAGGAAGGCAAAGATCGAGGGCAAAGACCAGCGATGGAGTGGTTTGGCGGGAGATAAACACAAGATACAAACTCGATCCTATGATTTGTGGAAAACAGATCCAACATCATGGCACTCTTCGGCAACAATGCTTCGCCTGAGGTTAGGTTTTGGGATAGGCATTGTATCTGATCTCTTAACCATACTGATATCTCAACGAGGCGACTGGATTAGTCCAAGCTCGATAGCCAAGGCTATCAACTATTCGGTCTACTCGGTCAGGAGATCTGCAGATAAGATGGCTGATGCGCGCATAATCGAGAGCACTCGAACGAAGCCGGTTCGGTACAGGGCTGAGCCAAAAACATGGAGTGATCTATTGGGGATCGATGAGCCCATACCTGATTGGCGGTTCTGGTATCAGATATATTCTTTTGTATCTAGTCTCATTGTATCGACAGAAAGTGGTGAATGGGATGACCTATCCTCGTACATGTTAAGTTCAAAATTGCGCGATTTAATTGAGCTACATGTAGATGCTTTCAGCCTTAATCATATTGAGCATCCTGTATCCCGTGATTATGCCGGTGATGAATACCTTCCAGCGTTCAAAAAGTTTATAGGAAATCTGGGCGTCTGGATTGTGGAGCATGCATAACCTGTGCATGTAATTACTTAAGGTCGTGCTTGATTGATCTTCCAGTTTTCTTACCATCGTCCACAGCTCATGAAGAACAAGATGTAGTAAGCCTCCGAATAACTACTGTTACCATTATTAATCCACATCATTCTTGTGTATTTCCGATTATCAACCTAGTCGGTTTAAAATTTCCGTGGGTGTCCGATAATTGGCGGAAAGCAGAAGCTCGCACTCCTACATTACTGCAACCAAACCAAATTCTGTAAAAATAACACAGAGGCAACCACCTTGACAGACTCTTTAATACTTGTACAATATTGCTGTACAAGTAAGGGGAATTTGAATGACCATTGAAGTTAGTTACTCTGAAGCACGACAGAAGCTTGCCTCGCTATTGGATAATGTGACCCAGGATAAGGAAATCGTCATCATCAATCGCCGTGGTGGCGAGCCAGCAGCGCTCATCGCCGCGGATGAATTGGCCAGTCTCACCGAGACGGTGCATCTATTGCGCTCGCCGGCCAACGCCGAGCGCTTGCTTGCCGCGCTTGCCCGGGCGCTCAAAGGGGAGGGGGAGATCATGACGATAGATGAGCTCACGGCCGAGGTCAGACTTGACGAATAAAGATCGAGAAGCTGTCTTTCAACCGGAGTTTATTGAGGACTTGAAGTACTGGGTAAAGAACGATCGAAAAACAGCTCTCCGAGTACTTAAGCTTATTGAAGACATACTGCTTGATCCGTTTGCTGGAATTGGCGTACCGGAGCCATTGAAGTATCTGTCTCCAGGTACATGGTCCCGTCGAATAACGCAGGAGCACCGCATTGTCTATCTGGTGCGGGACGAACGAATAGATTTTCTCCAAGCTCGGTACCATTATTAATTCCCCATTCGTCTCGTGAATCTGAATTTCCTTTGTACATCCGATAATTAGCGGTATCAGACACATGCGTTCATAGTCCAACGTGGTATTGGGCTTTGCACAAGTCATTACTAGAGCAAGCGGGTAATGATATCCGATTATGGTATGATATTAATAATAATACATACATTACAGGGAAGTAAGAAATGATAGGTTCCAAGATTACAACGAAAGGCCAGACGACGATTCCGAAAAAGATCCGCGAGCGCCTGAACCTCCAGGCTGGTGATCGAGTGCTATTCCTGGAGAAGGATGGAGAGATCGTCTTGCAGCCGGTGACGCAGACGCTGCGAGATCGCAGGGGGAGTGTTGAGCCGCGGAAAGAGCCGGAGAATTTCGAAGATGTCCGCGAAGATGTGAAGAAGCGAGTCGCGGAGAGAACTAGCGATGGATAGACACTTCGTCGATACCAATCTCTTCCTCCGTTTTTTGACGAACGATGTTCCGGACCAAGCTCATGCTGTTGATCAACTCCTCATACGAGCCGAACAGGGGGAGCTTCAACTGCATACGAGCAGCCTCACCATTGCTGAAATCGTTTGGACTTTGGAATCCTATTATGAACTCTCGTCAGAAGTGGTGCGGGATCATGTCGTTGCGATTCTCAACACGCCAGGATTATTCGTTGAACATGCAGAGATCATCGCAAGAGCCATGATCCTCTATGCCGATGAAAACATCGATTTCGTGGATGCCTACAACGGCGTGTGGATGCAAGAGCAAGGTCTGTCCTCAGCAATCACTTTCGACACCAAACATTTCCAGCACATTCCAGGTATCGTAACCCACACCCCAACGAATCTCTGCCAAGAGAGTTAAGCCGATTAAGCAAGGTTAGCAAGATGTATACACTTTGTATACGAACGACTACAAATCGTATACAGAGGAACGGAAATCCTAACGCTGGTGCAGGTTCTTATTATCCATTAGCTTCCGATTATCAATCGAATCGGGTTCAACCATCTGTGGAACGTCACGAAATGGATTTCAGAGGTCTCATTCATATCAGCGTATCAGTGGTTCCAGGATTGAACCGCTGAAACGGCTTTAAGCACTGAATTATCACCCCCGTGAAGTGCCCCAGGCTCTTATTGAGTGCTATGAAAAGCGAAGTGGGTCGACGATGACGCTGACACAAAGGGAGCGGTTTTGGGTTAGAATGCCGTAGCGTTCGCTGCGGTGTTGAGGGGGTCCCGAGGGAGCAAGACAACATTCTAGTATTCATGATGGGCGTGGGGCATTTTCCACTCGCCCGCCATTGTTTTTATCGAGGTCTGTATGTCTTATAGGTTCCAGCAAATAACCGGGATCAGAGCAACGCTGCGCTGGCTGCTGCAAATAGGTCGGCCCGTTCCCCCGCGCAGTGATGAAGAAATTGCTGCTGATGTGGAGCGCAACTACCGCTGGAATTTCAGCGTCAACCTGCTCGATACAGCCGGTTTTATGTTTGGGTTCAGCTTCATCTCCGCCACCACCATCGTGCCCCTCTTTATCAGCAAACTGACGGCCAGCCCACTGCCGATTGGGATCGCTGCCGTCATCGCCCAGAGCGGCTGGTCCCTGCCGCAGATCTTTACCGCAAACAGTGTGGAACGTTTAGCCCGAAAGAAGCCGGTCGTCGTCAACCTGGGTTTCTTCACGGAGCGCCTGCCGCTGTGGATTTTGATATTCGCACCCATGATGGCTGTGAGTGCGCCAACGCCAGCCTTGGTGCTTTTCCTGGTCACGTATGCCTGGTTCAACCTGGGCGCCGGGCTGATCGCGACAGCCTGGCAGGATTTGATCGCTCGTTGTTTTCCTGTGGATCGGCGCGGCCGGTTTTTTGGCACGAGTATGTTTGTCGGCACAGGTCTGGGGATGCTGGGGGCAGCAATCAGCGCCTGGATCTTGAAGACCTATCCCTTCCCGACCAATTTTGTCTACATCTTTACCTTTGCCGCCGTCGGCATCACCATAAGTTGGATATTCCTCGCCCTGACCCGTGAGCCGGTCCAGCCCGTCGAAGAGCCAAGGATCACCACCCGCCAGTTTTGGGCCAAATTACCCGACATTCTGCGTAGCGACCACAACTTTCGCCATTTCTTGATCGCCAGGTCGCTGCTGGCGTTGGGTGGGATGGGGACAGGTTTTATCACCGTAGCGGCTGTGCAGCGCTGGGGGGTGTCGGACAGCACGGTGGGTATCTACACGGGCGTGCTGCTGCTTGGCCAGACCATCGGCAACCTGACTTTTGGATTACTAGCCGATCGTTTCGGGCATAAATTATCTCTGGAGTTGGGCGCGCTGGTTTCGTTGTTCGCCTTTCTCCTGGCCTGGCTGGCACCCGCCGCGCATTGGTACTATGTTGTGTTTGCACTATTGGGGATAGCTGTGGGCGCGGTGATCGTTTCGGGCATCCGGGTGATCATGGAGTTCAGTGAACCGCAGCGTCGCCCGACCTACGCTGGCATGGCTAACTCCAGCATGGGGCTTGTCAGCCTTGCCGCGCCGTTGATCGGCGCCTGGTTGGCTAAAATGAGCTATAGCTGGCTTTTTGCGCTCAGCGCATTTGTTTACTTATTAGCGTTTATTGCGCTGCACTGGTGGGTGAAGGAACCGCGTTGGGCTTAGGGGGAGATGGTATCGCCTACGGCTCACTCAAATTGACATTTAGTAGTAAGAATCCTTCCCTCGCTTGTCATTGCGAGGAGCCCGCTAGGGCGACGTGGCAATCTCCCGTCAAGAAACGAGGAGATTGCTTCGCTTCGCTCGCAATGACATTAAGGGACGGGCATCCGATGCATGGAGATGATGCCCTCAAGAGAAACATCGTAGGGATTTCTCGGTCGCCGCTTCGCGGCTCACTCGAAATGACAGTTACCTGGACCCCCTCAATTCGCAGCAGAGACCTCACACCCATTCTCGAACCATAGGTGAAGATCGTAACCACCAGACTCGGCCAAAGTGCCGAAGAAAAACTCCACACGCGATAGCCTGTCCACACTTCGATCCTCGGGATCACCGATCCAGGTGGTCATGATCGTCGGTGGGGTCAGGTCCTCATCGGACCATATAACCTTCCCGTCCACAAACGTGTTGAAAATTGCATCATTAGACTTCGGCCAGTCGATCTCGATGCGTGTGATGGTGAGCGCCACCCCGCTGTCGTTCTGCAGCCGCCAGGTAGCGATGTTGCTGGTCGCGGAGAGGAAACGCAGGTCGAGCTGAGCGCAGATGTCCGCCGGCGGCGTCAACGTATGCCCGGGCGTGGCACTTTGGGTTGCCGGTGTTGACGTTTGCAACGTCGAGTTCACCATCGGCGTTTCGGTGCCCGGCCATGATGGTGTGTCGAGTGTCGGTATTGAGGTCTCGTGTCCCGCTGCACCTGGTGAAGGTGTACCTTCCACCTCGCCGATTGTGCGTGTGGAAGGTCTAATTGGGAGACCGGGTACAAGGGATCCATCGAAGAGATCCAGTGCGAAAACCAGTGTTACCGACACGACCAGGAATAGAAGTACAGCGAGGATGACGAGCATGCCGAGCTGCCTGCCCGTCATACCCAGAATCCTTCGTGATCTACTCCCGGTTTTTCGATTCATGTCGTTGTCCTGAGGTTTTGTGCCCAGCGGCTTAAAAGGTCAGTTCCCTGCCGAAGCCTGGCAGCCGTTATCGAAAGTGATAAGCAGGTTGTACCCGGATGCGGCGGCGTTGGTGCCGAAGAAAACCTCCAGTTCAGCCGATGAATCCACATCGCGCGCCGACTGGCCGCCGATCCAGTTAGAATCGATGTGCGCGCTTGGAGGCGGTTCCTCGCCCATCCAAATGACGGGGCTTCCCACGGAGATGTAATGAAGCGCATTATTAGAGGCAAGCCAACTGAGATCGATCGCCGCGATCGTGATGGTCGCCCCGGAATTGTTCGTGATCACCCACTTGGCGATGGTGCTTATGTATGAGAAGCCTCCGATAGTGATGAGTGGGCAGACATCCTCTGTCGGTGTGGCGGTGCGAGTTGGTGTTAGGGTGGTGGTTGCTGTGGGTGTCGCTGTTCGCGTGGGCGTAAACGTCGCACTGGGGGATGATGTGGCGCTTGCCACCGGCGTAACGCTCAGCGCGCCTGTCACGGTCGCTGTGGGTGTTCGTGATACCGTGGGCGTTCTGGTTGATGCGCTCAACGCTGAAGCGGTTTCCGTCAGTGCTGCGGTTGCGCCCGGCGTGCTATCAAGCGCTGGTGGAAGGACCGGATTGTCCGACCCGCTCGACTCGATCAACAGCACCTGCAGCGTCGCCGCGATCGCCGTTTGGAGCTGCTCTTCAGACATGCTTGATCCGGCCGCGAATGCCACTGCGGTCGAAAGTGAATCCACCGTCGCTTTCCAATCTACCGTTGGGCTTGGGGTGAGGTTTGCCTCACCACCTAGCGCCGCATTGCCGGTGTTGAACGAACGGCTGATCAGCCATAGGGAGGGCAGGAGGATCAGCGCTCCCAGGATTATGAATGGGACTAACTTACGCTTCTTTGGTGCGACGGCATCGATCAATGTTTTATCTTCGTGGTCGTCTTCCTCAGGTTTGTACTCTAGAGTCGCGTCATAGGGGCGTCTCGCACCGGGCTTGAGCGCACCTTCCTTCGAGTCGTAGACCTCCTGCAGAGCGCGGTCGAATGCCTGGCTCAGGGCTAGGGCAGATGCATAGCGATCCTCAGGGCGTTTTTCCAACGCTTTGATCAGGACCTTGCTAATCTCGTGCGGGATGTTCGGATTGATCGTTGTCGGTGGTGGTAGAGGTTCACTGGCCTGCTTCATCGCAATTGCCAGTGGCGTATCCGCGTTGAAGGGCAGATGCCCCGTGCACATCTGGTAGAGCACAATTCCTAATGCATAGACATCGGTCTTTTCGCTAACCGCCTCGCCGCGTGCCTGTTCCGGGGCCATGTACTGTGGCGTCCCGATCACATTCGAACCCGTCAAACTTACCGTGGCGTCCCCGACGTGTGCGGTGCCGAAGTCGGAGAGCCAGGCATTGCCTTCGATGTCCATCAGGATATTGGCTGGCTTGACATCGCGGTGGACCAGCCCTGCGTCATGAGCATACTGCAGCGCTTCCGCAATTTGACGAATGATGTGCGCGCCTTCCTCTGGTTTGAGTGGTCCCTTTCGTATGCGTTCGCGCAGTGTGCCGATCTCCATCAGCGGCATGACAATGTAGTAGATCCCCTCCTCCATACCGAAGTTCAGGATAGGGACGATGTGCGGGTGATGAAGGCGCATAAGGATCGCGGCCTCGCGCTCGAATCGGGGTTGAAAATTCTCCTCATCATCGAGCCAGGGAGGCAGCACCTTGACGGCCACCTCCTGCCCCGTCTCATCCTCAACGGCTTTAAAGACCGAAGCCATCCCGCCGCTGCCGATCCTACTGACGAGGGTATATTTGCCTAATTTATGGTCTTTCCATTTATACATCAGTGTCCTGCGCGTCTACATTGACAGCATCGCAGAGCAGGCGTGCTCTGCATGTGTGGATTTAATAACCGACCGTCCAAGCCTGACAGTTGCTTGCGTCTTCTGTAGCATATCAACGATCGCCTTATCTCTACTTTACAGGTGCCTTACAGTGATATCAAGATGACTTTATTCCGGGGGGAGGAAGTCGATGATGCGCAAAACATACGACCATCGATGGGAGCTGCATCAGCGGGGCTTTCTCTCACAGATCACGCTTTGCTATCGACGACGGGAATGCCCCGCTAGGAACGAATCACTATAGGCTGGACACGAATGAAGGTGGTACAAATACTCTACTTCACGACCTTGGAGTGGAGGGAGAAACAAATGGTTCGCCGTCGGCGGCTGATGTATTTCCGGCGGCAATTAATTCGACGTTTTTGATTCTTGGAATAAGCATAGGCGGCATATGTCCACTCCAAGCAAGCTTCATTTCCCCAGACTGCTGAGCGCAGTCCTCATCGTATTGCTAGCCAGCCCAGTACTGCTTGTGCAGGCGACGCTGGCGCACCCCTCTGAAACGGAACGCGTGAGCATCAATAGCGCGGGCTCTGAAGGCAATCAAGTTTCGAGAATCCCCAGCCTCAACGCCGATGGCCAGCTCATCGTCTTCGCTTCTGAAGCGACGAATCTGGTCGATGAGGACACTAATGGCGTCCAGGACATTTTCACCCACGACTGGCTCACCGGTACAACCGAGCGCGTGAGCCTGAGCGGGCATGGCCAAGAAGCCAATGGCGCCAGTGATTGGCCCGAGATCAGCGCCGACGGCCTATCCGTCGTTTTCACCTCAACAGCCACAAACCTCGTCGATGGAGGTTCGAACGGCCTCGAGGATGTCTTCGTAGTCGATCTCCAGTCGGGCGTGGTCGAACGTGTAAGCCATCCCGCATCGGGAGGCCAGGCCGATGCACCCTGCAGCCAACCGGTCATCTCTGGCGATGGCCGCTTTGTCGCTTTCGTTTCCGCCGCCACTAACCTGGTACCGGGTGCGACTGAAGGTCTGGGGGAGATCTACCTCTATGATCGCGCAGAAGGATCTCTGCAACGGGTCAGCGCGCCGCTCAGCGGATCAGTGAACGATGGCGCGAGTGGAGAACCGGCGATCAGCGCCGACGGAAGTTGGGTCGCCTTCTCATCGAGCTCAACCCAGCTTGTTCCTGGTGACACTAATTCGCGGCGTGATATTTTCTTTTGGAACAGAGATTCGAGCGCGCTTGAACGTGTCAACGTGACCCAGATTGGCAGTCAAGCCGATCGTTCAAGCTATGCTCCGGCGCTCAACGCGGACGGTCGATTCATCGTTTTCCGGTCACATGCGACGAATCTGGTTGCTAGCGAAACACCGAATTTTGGTGACATCTTCCTACGTGACAATATAAACGGTGCGCTGCAGCGCGTGAACCTTTCCACAACCGGCGACCAATCGCCTAATGGAGCCAGCGACGAACCGGCGATCAGCGCGGATGGCCGTTTCATCGCCTTCCGCTCGAATGCCACAGACCTCGTTACAAATGACAAC
>JAUWFP010000304.1 GCA_030606845.1 Anaerolineales bacterium
GCAGGAATTGACCCGCTCGATAGGACATTCCCATGTGCTAGGGGAGGAGCAGGTTCATCATGCTCATTGCCGGCTTCATGACAACGAGACCGAGGATGTCAAAACTACCGAAGCTACCCAGGATGATTAAAGTCAGCAGTATATACATGCCATAGGGTCGTATCTGGCGCAGGACGTCCTGACCGCGTGGTGGGAGAAAGAAGTCGAGAATTTTCTCTCCATCGAGCGGGAAAATCGGAAGGAGGTTGAAAAAAAGCAGGATCAGATTGATCCAGATGAATTCGATAAAGAATTGGGAGATAAAGGATGAGGATGTAACCGAGATCATCCCGGCCCGAACCGGGATCGTGGCGACAATGGCGAGCAAAAGATTTGAGAATGGGCCCGCGGCGGCCACGATCATGAGCCCGGCTGGATGTCTGCGCTGAATGACATAGGGATTGATTTGTACCGGACGAGCCCAACCGAATCCGGCGATTACGAGCATCAGTGAACCTATCGGATCGAGATGAACGAGGGGATTAAGGGTAAGACGACCTTGCAAACGGGGCGTGTCATCACCGAGTTGATCTGCGGCCAGGGCATGTGAAAACTCATGCACCGAAAAGGCAATCACCAGTGTTAAAACACGTGAAATTAATGTAGTAAGCGATAAACCCAACATAACGGGCGGATTATACCATTTGGGCGGCTGTTATAATCCGGCTCCCTGGGGGATAATCCATGTGGGTATTTAGCGGTTTGTCATGCGGAAGGTGAGTCCGCAACAGACTTCATAGGTGGGCAACCGCAATTATCTTGATTGGGCTCTAAGGACCACGGTTCAGCGAGTTAATATGCTCCCAGATATCGAGTTAGACGATGTAATTCGCCTGCGTAAGCCACATCCATGCGGCAGTATGGATTGGGTTGTGGTGCGGATCGGTGCGGATATCGGTTTGAAGTGTCTAGGCTGCGATCGTAAGATTCTGCTCCCACGGCGAGAGGTGGCGCGTAGAATGAAAAAGCGCCTCCCCAAAGATGAGGAGAACGCATAGTTGCGAATTGACATGCCAGGCGGCAGTTTACTTGCCCATTGCCGGGACAGGCGGGATCAGAACATGGCCACTACGGAGCTGAACATATTTCCCACCGCAGAGCCAAACAGGGCCAAGATGATGATGACGATAATCGCAACGAGCGCGAGTATAAAGGCGTATTCAACTAGTCCCTGCCCCCTTTGATAAAGATGATTCATAAATGTCTCCAAATAAAATAAGCAATAATATAGCCAAGTATAGAGCAGGTTTAACGAAACAAACAATAGCCCCGCGGTCCAGCAACGGGAAAATTTGGCTTTTAGCTTGCGAAACTAGCCGAAAGGTACTCACATGCACAAACTTATGATCCTTTTTGGGCGATCTGGGGCCTCCCTTGAGGTGGAGACGCGGTGGAGCAACGAGTTCGTGAAGCGGGCGGAGGCAATGCCGGGTCTACGCCGGGTAAGCGTGAGCAGGGTGGCTGGAGGACCCTCGGGGGAAGTGGATTTACATATGGTGCATGAGTTCTATTTCGATGATTTGCAGGCGTTGCAACGCGCGCTCGCCTCGCCTGAAGGCCAGCTCGCGGGCAAGGCGCTGATGTCCTTCGCTGCAGAACACGTGACCTTGTGCTTTGCTGAACACATGGAGGAGGCTCGTGGAGAGGGTTGACCCGCCGCAGAACTGGAATAACTCATCGCCCAGTGATGGGCATCCAAAATATCTATGAAGTTTATCAACCCCGGGAAAAGGAGTTTCAAGGTGCTTACGCCTTTGGATTTAGAACATTTTCTTCGAGAAAGGGGATTGCGCGCCGAGCTTCTAGCTCTGTCGATGAAGACGCCCACTGTCGAGGCCGCGGCGGAGGCCGTAGGGACATCACCAGAAAAGATCGTCAAATCACTGCTCTTTATGGTTGACGACCGACCGGTGCTGGCCATAACCTCGGGAGCAAACCGGATCGATCGCAGACGAATAGCAAAAAACTTCGGTGTGGGTCGTAAACGGGTACGACTTGCCGATGAGAACCAGGTCCAGGCCGCAACCGGCTATACCGTCGGCGCAGTGCCTCCATTTGGTCACCCTGAGCCGCTGCTGACACTCATCGACTCTGGCGTCCTGAAACATGATGTGGTCTACGCTGGAGGAGGCGCCAGCGATCATTTAATGAGGGTGGAGACAGCGGAAATCCTGAGCGTTACACAAGGAGAAGTGCTGGATCTGGTAGATCGATCGGAATAGTGAGCCGACCGATTAGAGCAAAAAGTCAGGTGTGAGTGAAAGCGTGAATGGAATGAGGTTAGGCGAGAGGAAAAGACGCATCAGTTTGGGTTTGTCGATTCTGGCGGTCATCGCCATTGTCGTCGGATATTCGATCTTCCGGCGCGTCCGCCCATCCGCGATCCGCCTTCAACGATTGCGCCAATTTTGGGTTGACCCAGCTGCCCATACTGAGTGGATGATTCATGCTGGCGAGCAATGCGGAGATGCCCCTTTTATCATGCCGACGGATGGTCTAATCGGGTTCTTCTGGGGGGATTCCTTCGCGCCAGGTCATACCCACCAGGGGATCGACATCTTCGGCCCCACCGGTCCTGACGGGCTGGGTCAGACGGCAGTCGTTGCTGCCCATAACGGCTATCTCACGCGGCTTCCGGATTGGCGCTCCTCCGTAATCATACGCATCCCATCTGATCCTCTCCGACCGGAAAGACAAATCTGGATGTATTACACACACCTGGCGGATGCCGAGGGACGCTCGTTTGTCGCGGATGATTTTCCGCCGGGAACAACGGATGTTTATGTGAAGGCGGGGACTCTTCTAGGGTATCAAGGGAATTACTCCGCAGACCCTAATAATCCCACCGGCATGCATCTGCACTTTTCAATTGTAAAAGATGATGGCTACGGACAGTACTTGA
>JAUWFP010000181.1 GCA_030606845.1 Anaerolineales bacterium
CGACCGCGGTCGCTATCCCGGGCTCATTCCTCGTGATCGCCTGGAGCACCTGCTGGATGCTTTTACGACGAACTATGCAACCCCGGGCTTGATTACCGATAAGCGCTTGCCTATGCACGAAGAAATCGTAGGGTTGAGTCTGGCCGGGGTGGATAGAGCTTACCCGCTGACTGTATTACGAAATCGGGGCGCCATCAACGACCGCTTCGGTGAGCGTTATATCGCCATCATCTACGACGCTGACGCCGACCACGTGATCGCTCTCGATCGTCATGTGGGCGGCAAAGCCATCGATCTGGTTCCCGCCAATGGCGGTTTATCCTCACACGAAGGGATGATGCGCTGGACATGGGCGGGCAGCCCGCTCACATCCAACACGCCCCCATTACAGCGACTGTGGATCGAGCGGCAATGGTGGCTAGGTTGGGTTGAGTTTCACCCCACGAGCGAAGTCTATCAAGCGGATACTTAACCAAATGTTGTTAGGCGATTGCTCTTCACACTAGCGGATTCATGGGGCTAATATCTGCTCGGTTACGTCGCTGCTCTTCGTGAAGCTCAAGACCCGATATTGAATGGCGGCGAAAGGGTATGATATAATATCATACCGGAGGTTAGGAATGCCGAAAACAAAAGTAGCTGTAACAATTGAAACGGATCTTCTCACACGGCTGGATCGTCTAGTATCGCAAGGGCGATACCCCAGCCGAAGTAGTGCTGTTGAAGAAGCCGTCGAGTATAGTCTCGAGAAGGTTGAGCTTACCCGTCTGGCTCGCGAATCAGCGAAATTAGATCCAAAATTCGAGCAGGCTTTCGCAGATGAGGGTTTGGCAGGAGATCTGTCTGAATGGCCAGAATATTAAGAGGTGAAATCTATTGGGTAGATTTGAATCCTGTTCGAGGGCATGAGCAGGCAGGCTATCGCCCAGTTGTTATCATCAGCCACGATGTGTTTAATCAACGTTCAGGGACAGTAATTGCTCTAGCAATCACCAGCCAGCCGCAGAGGGCTGGCTTTCCCCTCACCTTTGAATTGAAAAGTGGAGATCTCCCAAAGCAATCATGGGTAAAAATGAGTCAGGTTAGGACTTTGTCCATCTCTCGATTGAAGAACAAAATTGGACATGTTGACCCCGAGGAGTTGGAACGACTTATCGAAGGATTAAACGAAATTATCGCCCGCTAATCAGGCATTGTTCAGAGCTTCGAGATAACTCAATAGGTTAATTAAGCAAGATTGTAGCTTCCACCAACATCATCCAATCTTGCCCGCGCAAACCAGGCATGTATAATCGCCTACGATGCCCGAACTGCCAGAAGTCGAGACGATTGCGAAAAACCTTCGTGAGGGGAACGGCTCCCCACCGGTCCCCGGTCGGCGCATTGTCAGCTTCTCCACAGATTGGCCGCGGCACGTCGAACACCCCTCCTTGCGGTCCTTCAACAGACGGATAAAAGACCGCGAAATCGTCGACGTGAAGCGACGAGGCAAGTACCTTGTTTTTCCACTCGACCATGAGACACTCCTGATCCACTTGCGCATGAGCGGCGATCTACGCCTGGCTCCCACCCAGAACCCGAAAGACCGTTTCGATCACACATTATTCAACCTGGATAATGGGTGGGACTTGCGTTTCAGCGATGCCAGAAAATTCGGTCGGGTTGGTCTCTACGCGGATCCCGAAGTAGTCCTGGGGCGATTAGGACCCGAGCCTCTCGCACCAAACTTTACACATGAACAACTCGCGATTATGCTCCATGCACGAAAACGCTTACTGAAACCTCTCCTTCTGGATCAATCTTTCCTGGCCGGATTGGGAAACATCTACACAGATGAAGCCCTGCACCAAGCCGGTCTCCACCCGCTCAGGCGAAGTGACAGCCTTACTATCGCCGAGGTCAAACGACTCTGGAGGAGCATTCGTGAGTCGCTCGAGATGGGCATACACCACAATGGTGCCAGCATCGACTGGGTCTTTCGTGGGGGTGACTTTCAACACCATTTTCGTGTATATAAACAAGAAGGGGAACCTTGTTTTAATTGCGGCACGCAAATCCAGCGCACAGTCGTCGGTGGACGCGGCACGCACTTTTGTCCGCACTGTCAGCCGGAGGTCCAACCATGAACAGCCAATTAATGATCGGAGTCTTATTAATCGCCGCTGGTATTCTTTTAGCGGTGGTGGCCTATTGGGTAATCTCAGGCGGCGGATCGGCCAAAGAGCCGGAATCCGCGGATGAGGGAAATGGTGGAGATGATCCCGAAGCAGAGGTGATCGAAACGGGCGTTCCCGATCCCCTAACGTTGGACAACGAAGGTATCTCCGACGACATCCCTGACCTGCCGGATGATGTTCAAGCGTCAACCGAGCAGGATGATCTCGAGACAACAGATGAGAGCGTTCCTGAGCAGATCCCTCTGGAGGAACCAAGCTCCGAATCCGAGGCTGGTTCAAGTGACGATGGGGAAGACGAAGAGGAGCAAACCGGCAAACCAGACTTTGAGCCGCAAGCAGGTCCGCGGATATCTATCGCCACGCTCCTTCGCGATGATGTGACCGGGCAGCTAATCGTGAAGGTAGGGGATACAGAGTATCACAACCCCGACGACCTCAGAGCATCCAACGATTGGACCCGCGTTGAATTTGCCGCATCAGACCTCCAAGCCTGGATAATTAAAGATGCGCCGAGTCAGCCAAGCGTCAAAATTGAGCCCGAACCTGTTGAGCCAAAACCCACGAGTATGATCGAACAAATAAATGTCATTCTCCAGGAGAAGATCGAATCTTCAGGTCATTCTCATCTTGCCGTACGCCTGCTGGAGAGCCCCAGCGGAGCTGCACGCGTTCTAATCGGTGTGCAAAGCTATGATCTTGCTGATGTTCCAGATGAGGATATCCGACAGCTTATCCAGGAGGCAGTTGCCATCTGGGAAGCGGACCAATAAAAAATCAATCCAAATAAATCGGCGTGAGGCGCTTTCGCCCGTCTTCTTTGACGAGACGGGCGATTGTTATTTGAGGGTCGTGCTGGAAGAAAAGCCAGGCTTCATTTTCCAATGCCCAACGCTGCCAGCGTTGTTTCGTGCGAATATTCTCCAAGGGGTAAACATCGTAGGCGGTGAGCCATGAAGTGCGCGCCATTTGTACGCCGTAGGAGGCCATATCCGCTACAAAGAGACCGCGCCAATCACCATCCTGCAAGAGGACGGATTGATGGCCGCGAGTATGACCGGGAGTCACAACACAGTGAACACCATCCGTCACTTTGGTGTCGCCGTGAAGAAGTTTAAGCCTCCCCTGCGTGAGGAGTGGAGCAAAGTTTTGCTCAAAGTAAGTCCCCCGAGTTCGTGCATTGGGATGACTTGCTTCTGCCCATTCCATCCGTTGTACCCAATACTCCGCCCGTGGGAACACCGGTCGCATTTCTCCATCAATCAGCTCTGTATTCCCGGCGCAGTGGTCTGCATGCAGATGAGTATTAATCACGATATCAACATCATCTGGAGCCACACCTAAAGAACCGAGATTCCCAATAAGCCCGCCCCCCTCTCTCTCCAACCCCCATTGCAATGCTGCGTCTTCCGAGAGCTTATTCCCGAGTCCAGTGTCAATTAGAATGGTTTTTCCCTGTGATCGGACCAACAAGCAGTTCAAGGCCATTGGGATCAAGTTTTCAGCTGTTGGCGTTATATGGCGTTCAAAGAGATTACGAGGAACTAACCCAAAAGGACCGCCGGCATCTACCCAAACCGTACCATCGTGCAGGACAGCGATTTCAAGCTCACCAATCCTGTGCATAGATCCTACTGCCTCCAGAATAAACTGACGAACTCCGACTCTAATTGGCTAATCCTGTGGGGGTCGAGAAAGGCTGCTTGAGCTGCAGTTAATGCAAACCCTTTCAATGACTCTAAAGACAAGCCCAGATGGTCGATGGCGTGTTGATACTCGAGGGACAGTGTGGTGCCGAAGATTGAGGGGTCATCTGTCGTCAGAACAGTTTGCAATCCCGCCTGTATCATCTGCGGGAGTGGGTGTGCATTAAGCGAGGGGATGACCCCGGTGAGGTAATTGCTGTCTATGCTCACCTCAAATGGAATCCTTCTCTCGCGTGCCAGAGACACAACTTGCGGGTCATCCAGGACACGAATTCCATGTCCGATACGATCCGTCCCCAGCTCGAGAATTGCGTAGCGTACGTTTTCCGCACCGGCCCACTCTCCAGCATGGATGGTCAGTCCAAGTCCGGCCTGTTTCGCGCTTGCGAATAGCGACTGAAATGGCTGGGCGGGAAACTCGACCTCATCACCCGCAAGATCCAGCCCTACAACTCCATCCTGGATATAGTCCGCAGCTATTCGAGCTGCCTCCTCGGCAATTTCGAGCGATTCATGGCGGTTTACGCTGACAATCAACCCGACTTCAATTCCGTGTGCGGAAGCAGCTTCTGCGGCTGCGTTTATCACCCACCGGGTCACATCTTCCATATCGAAAACACCGGATTGAGCCAGCGCAGCCGGGGTGAAACGCAATTCGAGGTATCGCACTTGGTCTCGAGCAGCGTCCTCAACAGCTTCCACCGTGATCCTTTGAATGATTTCCGGTGAACGGAAGAACAGACGGATATTCGTAAATTTTGAAAGGAAATGCTCGGGGTCTTTTGGATCCCCATCGACGACCTGTACGAGCCTTCGGAGGGATTCAATGTCTTTAGGAAGCGGCAGGGAGGCCTCGCGCACAATCTCGGCCATCGTTTCGAGGCGAATTGATCCCTCGAGATGGCGATGGAGGTCAACCTTTGGTAGTTCCAGTACCCGCTTATCAATTATTGCGGAACGATTCTTCAACTGGCTTCCTTGCCTACCCTGGAATCAAGCAGTGATTGAGACGTCACCTGGAAATATTTTATCTACAGCGACCGGCAAGGCGAGTTTGCTAGCGCCGGGGTCGGTCGGTAATCTGGCTTAAGGACTACTTACGTTTGCGCTTCCGTTTGCGTTTCT
>JAUWFP010000247.1 GCA_030606845.1 Anaerolineales bacterium
CGATCTTCCTTGTGCATTGCGCGGCGCGGAGAAATTCGCTGAGGAGTTATGCGACAACCTGCGAATTAAAATGGGCGAGACTACCGATGATGGTTTGATCACCGTCGAAGAAGTCAAGTGCCTGGCGGGTTGTGACAAAGCTCCGATGTTTCAGCTGCAAGCGCCTGATGGAATCCATTACTTTGAAAACCAGGATATCGAATCGGCCATGGAACTGATCGAGGAACTCCGACAGAGGGGTAACGATGCCTGAACATATCTTGTTGCGGCACCGGGACATCCCCGAGATCGCGGATCTCGACGTATATCTGAAGCACGATGGATATAAAGCGTTTGAAGACGTCGTTAGGAATCAAACCCCTGAGCAAGTGATTGAAACTGTTAAGGCTGCGAATTTACGCGGCCGCGGCGGAGCTGGCTTCCCGGCGGGCGTCAAGTGGAGTTTTCTCACACCCGGGGTCTTCCCTCGCTACGTAGTTGCCAATGCGGATGAGTCGGAACCCGGTACCTTTAAAGACCGCGAAATTATGGAGGGCAACCCCTACCAGTTTCTCGAGGGCGTCGCCATTTGCTCGTACGCTGCGCAAGCTAATACTGCTTATATTTACTGCCGCGGAGAGTTTTGGGACCTGGCGCATGAACTTGAGAGCAAGATTGAAGCGCTTCATAAGCGTGGACTTCTGGGCGAAGGACTCTTCGATACGGACTACAGCCTGAGTATCTATGTCCATCTCGGCGCTGGCGCTTATATCTGTGGAGAAGAGACCGCTCTGTTGTCATCCATGGAAGGGGAGCTCGGGCAGCCGCGGCTGCGACCGCCGTTCCCTGCTGCTGAGGGACTCTTTGCAAAACCCACGGTTGTAAACAACGTTGAGACTCTAACGAACCTGCCCCCAATCATCAATCAAGGGGCGGACTGGTATTGTTCCATAGGTACGGAGAAGAGCACCGGACCGAAAATCTTTTCTCTTTCCGGACACATAGAACGTCCGGGTAATTATGAACTCCCATTAGGGACAACTTTCCGTGAACTTATTTTTGAGCACGGTGGGGGGATTCGTGACGGGAAGGCGATCAAAGGGATCCTGCCGGCAGGCGCTTCAGCGCCCCTGCTGCCGGCAACGGACGAAGTTCTGGACACGCCGATGGATTATGAATCCGTGCCGAAGGTGGGATCGCAGCTTGGTTCAGCCTCCGTCATCGTGCTTGATGAAACTGTCGATATTGCCTGGATGGCATATAAGACCTCAAGCTTTTTTAAGCACGAATCTTGTGGAAAATGCGCCCCTTGTCGTGAGGGCACATATTGGATGTACCACATACTGAATCGTATTCAGAACGGTAATGGAGCACCCGAAGATATAGATCTATTGAATCGTGTCGCCCTTGGAATCCAGGGAAAATGCTTCTGCGCTCTGGGCGAATTTTCGATCACACCGGTTGTTGCCGGTATTGAGCACTTCAGAAGCGACTTCGAAGCCCTCACCGGGGATGGGAAATGAGCGAAGAGCTGGTACGCCTGAAGATCGACGATATTGATATTCGTGTCCCCAAGGGCACGCTGGTTGTCGATGCTGCAAAACAAGCAGGGATCGAAATCCCGGTCTTTTGCCATCACCCAAAGATCGAATCAGTCGGCATGTGTCGGATGTGCCTTGTTGAAATTGGAACCCCGAAGCGGGATCGCAGCACCGGCGAGAATATAGTAGACGAAGCCGGCCAAATGCAGATTGAATTCTGGCCGAAGTTGGAGACCTCCTGCACCACGCCCGTAAGTGAGGGGATGGTTGTGAAGGTCTCAAGCGAAAAAGCAAAAGAAGGTCGAAAGCAAATACTTGAATTTTTGCTCACTTCCCACCCACTCGATTGTCCGATTTGTGATAAGGGCGGAGAGTGTTCCCTACAAGATTTGACGATGGGGCACGGCTCTGGAGAGAGTCGCTTCCTCCTTGATGATAAAAAGCACCAGGATAAGCATGTCCAACTTGGGGATTTGATCGTTCTCGATCGTGAACGCTGCGTCCAGTGTGCGCGCTGTATACGTTTTCAGAAGGAAGTTGCAGGCGATCCGGTACTAGCCTTCGCTGAGCGAGGTCGCAACATCGAGATCGTCACGTTCTCCGACCCTGGTTTTGACTCCTATTTTTCGGGGAATACAACAGATATCTGCCCGGTCGGTGCGCTCACGACTGTGGATTTTCGCTTCGGCGCACGATCCTGGGAAATGGGCGCTATCGCTTCGATCTGCACGCATTGCCCGGTGGGATGTAATTTGATGTTGAACACTCGCCGGGAGGCGAGCACGAACGGGCGGGAAGTGATTAAGCGCGTGATGCCGCGCCAGAATGAACGGGTTAATGAGATCTGGATCTGCGACAAGGGGCGCTTTGCGCACCACTTCGCGACCAGCGATGAACGGTTAACCAAACCGCTTGTTCGAATTGACGGAAAACTTGTTAAGACGAGCTGGGAAAAAGCGCTTGAGCACGCTGCCGAAGGATTGAAAGCGGCGGGTGCAGGCATTGTGGGTCTCGCCAGTGGTCGGGTTTCGAACGAGGATCTATACAACTTTAACGCGCTATTGACATCGGTGGGAGGTCGGGCGATTCTCTCCGATCCACAAGCGGGTGGAGAGTTGGTCCAGCAGGTCGGGGTCGGTCAGGGGACGGATTTGGGCGCACTGGGCGCAGGGGACGCCATTCTTGTCATCGCCTCTGATCTGCATGAAGAAGCTCCAATTTGGTGGCAGCGGGTTATGGGCGCGGCAAAACGCGGCGCCACATTGGTTGTCGCCAACGCTCGTAAGACGCGCTTGGACGATTACGCTGGGCATGTAGTGCGCTATCGCTATCAAGAAGCAGCCCGCGCAGGTCTGGGTTTGCTTCATGCAATTACCGGTTCCAAGAAACTATCGAAATTCTCCGGTGATGAACCGCTGAAATCGGCGGCAAAGGCGCTGGCGGAAGCCGAGAACCTGTTGATTTTCTGTGGCGTAGAAGGTTTGACATACGCTGAATCGAAGTCTCTCTCTGAGGCTTGCGCGGCCATCCTCGTTGAAACGAAAAACATAGGGAGAGCACAAAACGGATTGATAGCCGTTTGGCCAAAGGGCAATACGCAGGGCGCATGGGATATCGGGTTACGACCAGCAGAGGGTGATCTGGAAAAGGCACTTGCTGACGCAAAGGCTGTGTATATCATGGCGGCTGATCCCGTTGGTGATAATCCGGATCTAACTGAAAGTTTTGGTGGAGATCGTTTCCTTGTTGTCCAGGATTTGTTCATGACGCCGACGGCGGAACTGGCGGATGTCGTGTTTCCCGCTAAATCATTTGTAGAACGCGAGGGCTCGTTCACTTCGGGTGAGCGCCGAGTGCAGCGCTTTTATCCAGCTGTGAAGGCTCTGGGTGAGTCGAAAGCGGATTGGCGCATCACAACTTCCCTGGCAGCGAGTTTAGGCATTGAGCTTGAGAACTCATCGGCTGCAGCCGTATTCCTGCGAATCGCCGAGGAGACCGAGGCCTACGCTGAGATAAACTATCAGAGCCTGGCAGAATTTGAAGAGCAATGGCCGCCTGTTGGAGAAGAGGATTTATATTACGGCGGAACGACTTTTAAGAACCGCCAGGGTCTGGGAGTGCAGCTTGCACCCGCAGCCGAGAAAGATCAATCCATAAAGATTCAGTGGAGCGCTCCTCCGGAATTCAAGGGCAAGAAAGGCTACCTACTGGTGCCCGTTGTTGAGTTGTACAACCGCGGCGCTACGGTAATGCCCTCGGAGATACTTCACCCGCGTCTTGCCTTGCCTGTACTGCGGATGAGCCTGAAAGATGCCGAAAGCATCGGGGTTATCCAGGGTGCCCAGGTTGAATTGCTGATGGACGGACGTTCAGAGGAACTGCAGGCACTTGCTGAAGAAGGGATTCCAGAAGGTGTAGTATTACTCGGTCGTGGTCTTGGCGTTCCGATTGCTGAGCCGCAATACGTTGAAGTGAGACTTAAGGCTTAACGAGGAAACCTAT
>JAUWFP010000062.1 GCA_030606845.1 Anaerolineales bacterium
GTCGGTTCATTGATCGGGTTTACAGCCTATGTGCGCATCCTGCAGCTTCTGCCGATGAGTGTGGCTATGACCTACGCTTATGTGAATCCGGTGGTCGCATTGTTTCTAGGCGCCGTGATTCTAAGCGAACCGCTCCACCTCACTACACTTGCGGGAGCGGCGCTTGTGCTGCTCGGGGTTGCCGGTGTTTTCCGCGAGAGGAACAGGTCGAAATCCTGTGATGTGGAAGTGCCTTGAGGTTAAAAACAAACACCGCGGCTCCTAAGGAGCCGCGGTGGAGTCTGATGTAAAACTTCCAATCCTTGTGCCGAATTCTCGGGTTGAAGCAGCTGTGCGCCCTCCTCGCGTGCTACCCTTCTCCCTCGCGCAGTACCCCCGAACTGAAGTAGAGGAGATCCAGGGTGCATGCTCAACGCTGCGCTTTGTCTAGTGAACGACAAGGTGTTAAGGAAGCATGATGCTGGGAATGATTGCACGTCCAGGGGGTGTGCTCCGCGCTCCGCTCTGAGTGTAAAGTGAGGGGAGTGGGTTCCTCGACGAGCTCGGGATGATAAATCCCCCACAGTCCCCCCGTCTTGTCCTTTCCGTTACGCTACAAGGGTGCTCCGCGAGGGGACAAAAGGGGGGTTACAGGGAACCATTTCATTCTCTCCCGCACCCTCTTCCGAATGGTTAGTAGTGTAATCCGTATACGGTCAAGTTCCAAAGCCGGGCTCTATCCAATCTGCTCGGGATGCGCTTCATAGGAAAAAATCCGATCAGCATTTCTTTTTCATAGATGTGAGCACTAATAGATAACTGATATCTCTGATCGAGAGGTCAGTGAAATCAGTTTTATTCAGTGCCTCAGCGGTTCAACCAGCCCCCCTTCGGTTGGGGGTGATTAAGGAATTAATCAGAAACTTCGAGGACAAACTTTTTGGGGCACGCAATTGCCTATGACTGCCTCTGCGTGTTCTCCGACATGTGTCGGCTAATCGCGATTGCATTTTCTAGAAAACTGATGAGAATGGTTATTAATTGACTGGGTATCAAATCTTCCACCTTTAGGAGTGTAAGGTTCATCCCAATAATCTCGGCTTTTATGTAGACAACAATCGTACCTATCTCATACTCCTAATAGAACGCAGATCAGGTCGTCTGATGATCTTCATAAGGTTGTCAGACCGCCCTGACGTGCACCAAAGTGAGGAGGAACTACGATGAACTCAAAGGCACGATCTTCCATTTTCTCTAGTACTCTCGAATATCTACTTCCGGCACTGGTCTTCACACTTAGCATGCAATTGCTGAGGGTATTCATTTCCAGCCTTGCGTGGTACCTGCGTGATACGGTAGGGATCTCAACAACCAGCCTGATCCCTTATGCCTTCGGCACCTTTTTGCTCGGCTTTCTGGCCGCTGCACTCCGCAGGCTGGCAGGATCGCGCAACGCTCTTTGGATCACCGCCGGCGGCGTGGCAGTCCTGCGGCTGATTGAGCAGTTGAGCTTAAATCCTGCCTTGGATTTAGGATTGAGCATCGCAGGTATAGGGCTATTTCTGAACTTCCTATCCATCTTTATAGGACACGTAAGGATGCAAGGAGACAGCGCTGCGCCGCGATGGGTTTATGGCGTGGTTATAGGGTTAGCCCTGGATATAGCACTGCGTGGCGTCTTTGGCGCGCGAGACCTGAATACGATCTCTGGTGTGATCCCCTTGTTGATCGTGGTTGTGATCGTCGTTCTAATCTTCTGGGCGCTGTGGCGAGAGCCCAAACCAGGGGCTGGAATTGCCAGCGATGCTGCCTGGAAGCGTGCTTTACCTCTCATGGCGATCGGCCCATACATGGTACTTCAAGTGTTGTTCTTTCAGAGCCAGGGCTGGGTAGAAGAGGTGGCTGGTTTGAACGCGCCGATTGGTTTTCTAATCGTCATGCTGGGGAGCCTGGCAGCGACATTTGGTATCGCCTGGGGGTTTGCCCGCCCACGAAGTATGCACCCGATACTCGCGTTTGGCATTGCCATCTATCTAACGCTGGCCGTCTTTGGCATAGATCAGACGGGCGGAATGATCGTATTCACGATTCTGATCGGGCAACTGCTCATGGGTTGGGGGTTGGCAGTGGTTGCAGGCGTTGCCAAACAAGCGAATAGCCCTGGATTGTGGCGGACGACTGTCGTTGTGGCAGGGGGGATGGTGCTCTTCCTCGCCCTCGTATTCGCTTACTACACAGCCCAGGACATTTCAATGCCCTTCCCGCGCCAGGTTTTTCCTGCGGTGGCAGCCGCCCTGTTGGGATTGCTTTTTCTTATTGCCAGTATACAAGCACGATCGCAAACCGAGGTCACCTCCTGGAATCTGTTCGGCATTTCGGTTGCGGGTGTTCTGGCACTTGTGCCGCTGGCCTACTGGGCGCTGTTGGGTTCTGCACCTGCACCCGAGCAACCATCCGATCTCCCGGTCAAGGTGATGAGCTACAACATCCATTCGGGATTTAACTTTGCCGGCCGTCAGGACCTGGAAGCGATAGCTCAGGTCATCGAGGATTCCGGCGCTGATATCGTGGCACTGCAGGAAATCTCGCGGGTGCGATTGATGGATGGGTCGCCTGACATGTCTACATGGCTTTCGCAGCGCCTGGATATGCCAATTCTATTCCGGGGCACGGAAGAACCCATCTGGGGTAATGCAATTCTCTCCCGATACCCTGTGCTCGAATCCGGATGGGGTGAATTGCCGCTTGCAGGCACGCTGATGAAGCGAGGGTACCTGTGGGCTCGCATTGACGTAGGAGGACCACAACCGCTGCTGGTCATCGCCACTCACTTGCACCACCTTGCGCCCGATAGCCTCGCACGACAGGCTCAAGTGCCTGTTCTCCTTCGATTCTGGGATGGCCAGGATTATTCACTGCTGCTCGGGGATCTGAATGCGCAACCCGACTGGGTCGAGATGAAGCTTATCGCGGATGCGGGTCTGCAGGATTCGTGGAGCGAAGCGGGCGTTGGGCAAGGCTTCACCTTCTCCTCTGGTGATCCCTACCAGCGTATTGATTGGATATGGCACAGCGATGATTTGGTCGCTGTTGAGGCACAAGTGCTTCAGACACAAGCCTCCGATCACTTGCCGGTGGTGGTAATACTCGACATAGAGCCATAGAGTCCTCGAGGATCGTGTTCTGATTTTACAGATCAAGAAGTGCGAATGTCTTAAGCCCTAGTGTGGAAATGAACATCAACAGAGTCATTGTCGAATTCGCATCTGATTATGGGAATAATCGGATGCTTGGGTGGAGTGGTACTCCATTTGCTAGTAATCAGTAGTTTAATAAAAATTGGCATTATCATGAGTTGGGGTTTTATCGGTTCCACTTCAAGAAATTTCCGTAACTTGTGACTAGCTTCGCCGGTCCTGCTTCCTGCGCGTCAAGAATAAGGTCTGCTAGATGTGAGACAGTAGCGAAGAAATGGAGAAACGGCATGAAACACGCGGTGAGTGTGAGCCTGGGAAGCCCGGCGCGCGACAAGCGTGTGGAGGTGGATTTCGCCGGCGAACGAGTCATGGTTGAACGGATCGGCACTGGCGGGGACGCGACGAAAGCCCGTGCACTCTTTGCAGAGCTCGACGGGAAGGTGGATGCGCTCGGCCTGGGAGGGATCGACATGTACGTCCGGCTGGGAAAGAGGGAGTACCCTATCAGGGCAGGGCTGAAGCTTGTCCAGGACGTGCGCGATACCCCCATCGTCGACGGTAGGGCACTCAAGTACGTGCTCGAGAGGCGCGTGTTCGAGTTGGCTGGAGACGCCTTGGAAGACATGCCGCGTTTTCGCCGCGCATTTATGCCCTTCAGTATTGACCGCCTTGGTTTGGCCGAGGCGATTTCCACCATTGCCGACGAGGTTATCTTTGGTGATTTAATGTTTGCTCTTGAAATCCCCATTCCCATGCGCGGCCTCCCGAGCTTATATAACTGGGCCAGGGTTTTGCTGCCCATCGTAGGTTTTCTCCCGCTCTCAGCCATCCTCCCGCCCGGCACCAAGGGGGAGGAGCGCAAACCCAAGCACGTCCGATTTTGGCAGGAGGCGGAGCTCATTGTGGGCGACATGCATTACATCTACACATACGCGCCCGAGGACCTTCGCGGGAAGTGGGTCATCACCAACACGACAACACCTGAGAACATCGAGCTGCTCCGAGAGCGGGGCGTGCAGCGGGTCATCACAACGACGCCGCGCTACGGTGATCGGTCCTTTGGTGTGAATATGATGGAGGCAGCGCTCACAGCGTACGCCGGGAAGGGTCGACCGTTGTCCGATGCCGAACT
This sequence comes from Anaerolineales bacterium, assembly GCA_030606845.1. Lineage (GTDB taxonomy): Bacteria > Chloroflexota > Anaerolineae > Anaerolineales > E44-bin32 > E44-bin32. The sequence continues at coordinate 4,309 of JAUWFP010000062.1, forward strand.
TGGTGGGTTGGTTGAGGAACTGGAACTGCGTCCATCTATCGAAACCTTGAACGCCTGAGGCCGGCCTGCACACCGGTTTCCCTACATATTCGCCGCTCTTGATTCAATCGTCGCACCTTTTTTTATATGACTGTAGTTTATTAGAGATTCATCCAACGGTCTCCCCCGAGAACTCGCTTCTAATAAACTCAGAAACTTCTGGTCATTCCCCGCTTTTAGTTACGAAATGGATCCGGATTTGCTCCGAGACCACGGGTGTACGTTCACGTTACGAGTGAGATAGTTCCGTTGTAGAATGAATGCGTGGATCAGTCGGCGACATCAAAGAAAGATCATCTGTACCTGAGCGACTACGATCGCGAGTTGTTAGCGGGAGAACGCGGCCCGGGGCCGCAGATGGCCATGCGCATCATCGTGCGCATGGCGGAGATTTTGGGCGTTGAGCGGTTGATCGATATCGAGGCGGCGCATATCGACAGCTCACTTTACATGGGGGCGGCGACGCTAGAATTCGCAGAGAAACTGGTAGATCTTGGAGCGAAGGTATCTGTTCCCAGCACCCTGAATGTCAGCGGCGTCGATGAGTATGGTTGGATGCATTGGTCAGTCCCACCCGATTGGGCAGAGAATGCAAAGCGACAGATGCGGGCGTATCAGGAGATGGGATGCATCCCGACGTGGACCTGCGCGCCCTATCAAACCGAGTTCAAACCGAAGTTCGGTCAGCAGATCGCCTGGGGTGAATCCAACGCCATCGTCTTTGCCAACTCCATCATCGGCGCACGCACAGAACGCTATCCCGACCTGCTGGACATCTGCGCGGCGATAACGGCGCGTGTTCCCGCCGCCGGGCTGCATCTTCAGGAGAACCGCGCCGGGCAGGTCCTTCTCAGGTTGAAGGAAGTGCCAGAACGAGTTCAAAGACATGAAAGTTTCTATCCTGTGCTCGGTTACTTGATGGGCAAAGTCTCTGGCGAGAAAAACCCGGTTGTGGTCGGCATGGAAGTGGAACCTGAATGGGATCAGCTTAAAGCGCTCGGCGCCGCTGCGGCTTCATCCGGAACGGTAGGGCTCTTTCATCTGGTGGGGATAACGCCAGAAGCGCCCACGCTGGAAGACGCGCTTCTTGGTAACGAACCAGAGCAGGAGATCGATGTCACCATGGATAACCTGCGTGAAGCATGGCGGGAACTCTCAACCGCGGATGGGCGAGAGTTGGATTTGGTGGTGTTGGGCTGTCCGCACTTCTCATTGGCGGAGTTCGAGCGATTGGTCCTCTTGATCGATGGGAAAGAAAAACACAAGGATGTCGAGTTCCTCGTCAACTCGAATCGGGCGATGAGAGCGCTGGCGGATGAGGCAGGATATCTTCGATCTCTGGAAGTGTTCGGCGGGGTGGTGACCGTAGATACCTGCCCTCTGGCAACGCCGATGCTGTCCCCGGATATCGATGTGGTGATGACAAATTCGGCTAAATTTTCATATTATGCGCCGGGTATGCTCAATGAGCGGGTGGTATTTGGAGCTCTCGAGGACTGTGTGCTTTCCGCCGTTGAAGGGCGCGTTGTTAGGGACGAATCATTATGGCGTACGTGATTCAGAGCCGGCCGTTGGTGGCGGGCTGTGCTGAGGGGGAGGTCTTGTTGAGTGATAAGCCACTCAGTTTCTGGGGCGGCTACGATTCGAAGACGGGGGAGATTATCGACCGGCGTCATCCGCTTTCAGGTGAATTCGCGGCAGGGAAGATCCTCGCGCTACCCTTCTCGCGCGGTTCAAGCACGACCACAGCCGTACTGCTTGAATCTATGCGTGGAGGAACAGCGCCGGCGGCGATCCTGACGATAGGTGTTGACACATTTTACGCGCTCGCATCGATCGTGGCTGAGGAATTATTCGATGAGACTATCCCGATTCTGTCGCTCTCTCCGGCGGATTTCGAGAGGCTGAAGAACGGGGACATGGCGAAGATCAGCCAATCTGGCGAGATCACGATATCCACACAGGCGGAGGTGCAGCCGGTCGCTCGATGAGTTGACGGAAATGCGTGCCGGGCATTAAGCTTGTCCGAGTTGCTGTAAGCATCAGGAAGGTAACCATGGAAAGCACAACGACTATCCCGATACTGGAGAACCGACGCATCTTGTTGGGCGTCACCGGATCGATCGCCGCCTACAAAGCCGCGGATTTGGCATCTAAGCTCACACAGGCTGGCATGCAAGTGGATGTAATCCTGAGCGCCGCGGCGCGCGAGTTTGTCACCCCGCTCACTTTCCAATCGGTCACCGGCAGGAAGGCCTATACAGAGTCGGACCTCTGGGGCAAAGATGCGCATGTCTTGCATGTTGGTCTCGTGGAGGGGGCTGACGCTTTCATGATTGCGCCAGCAACGGCCAACACCATCGCCAAGCTGGCTACCGGGCAGGCAGGATCCCTATTGACGCTCACGGCGCTTGCTGCTCGTTGTCCATTGATCGTGGCTCCGGCGATGGATGTTGGTATGTATGAAAACAGCGCCACGCAGGAGAATATTAAGATCCTGCATGAGCGCGGTGTTATTTTTGCCGGCCCCGCCGAAGGACGGATGGCATCCGGTTTGGTTGGCAAGGGGCGTATGCTCGAACCGCCAGCGTTGATTGGAGTTATGAGACAGGTTCTGGGCTACGCGGGACCTCTCGATGGTCGCAAGATCGTTGTGACGGCTGGAGGGACTCATGAGCCGGTTGACCCGGTGCGCGTGTTAGCGAATCGTTCTTCGGGGAAGCAGGGCTTTTCGCTCGCTCAAGCAGCGATAGATCGCGGTGGAAGCGTGGTGTTGATCGCCGGCCCGGTGGCGCTGCCGACGCCTGTTGGTGCGCGCCGGATTGATGTGACCACGGCCGCCGAGATGTTTGAGGCTACGAAAGAAAGCGTGGAGAACGCTGATGTCCTGCTTATGGCTGCAGCAGTGGCCGATTTTCGACCAAGTGAGATCGCAAAAGAAAAAATCAAACGCAAGAAGGATGTCCCCGAGATCACATTGGAGCGGACATATGATATTCTGGCTGCTGTGAGTAAACTCAAGGTAAAGAGCGGATGGCCGCGTGTGATCGTGGGTTTCGCCGCCGAGAGCCAGAAGCTGATTAAAAACGCCCAGAGCAAGCTCGAAGAGAAAGGGTTGGACCTGATTGCAGCCAACGATATCACCGCGGCGGATGCGGGTTTCGCCGTTGACACCAACCGGGTCACACTGCTCGATCGAGACGGCGGCAGCGATGAATTGCCGCTCATGACGAAAGCCGCGGTGGCAGAGGAAGTGCTCCAAAGGGTTGTTGAATTGCTGGGCGCTGTCGATGATCGGTCTTGAACGCTGAGCGAAGCGGCAAACTCTATTTAGGAACGCAGGGTTTTTCCTTTGACGATTGGGTTGGCCCTTTCTACCCCGCCGGCACATCGAAAACCGCATACCTGGAGCAATACGCCGAACGTCTGCCTGCGGTCGAGATCGATTCCACGTTCTATGGTGTTCCGAGGGCAACGACGGTGCAGAAGTGGAGGGAACGAACACCCCCCGGATTCCGCTTTGCGGCCAAGTTCCCCAAACTCATCACGCACGAGAAGAAACTCGATCGGGCGCTCGGCGATGCTGAGGCCTTCATTGGTACCATGCAGGCGCTGGGTGACAAGCTGGCTGTTCTCGTCTTACAGTTCGCCTACGATTTCACGCCTGATCTCTACGATCGACTTGAATTATTCTTAGCGGCGCTGCCTGAAGGGACGCGCTACGCTGTTGAAGTGCGCAATCGAGGCTGGTTGAAACCGGAGTTCAGGGAGATGCTTACTCAACACAACACCGCATTGGTGCTGCAGGATCTCCATTACATGCCCAAGATGGATTGGATCACGGCGGATTTCACCGTCATCCGCTGGCTAGGGCGGCGCAAGGATATAGCCCGCTTCGACGAGATTCAAATCGATCGGTCACAGGAGCTGGAGGAATGGACGGTGAAGGTGAGCCGCTTCCTCGCCGATGGCGTAAACGTGTACGGATTTTTCAACAATCATTTCGCCGGCCATAGCCCGGAAAGCGTACGTCAATTCGCGGCGTTGCTTGGAGTGGACCTGATGGATAAACCTAAAGAGTCGAATAGGGGCACACAGATGGCGATGGAATTTGATAATAAGTGATATCGATAAAACGGAGTGGACCCTTCCAGAGGAGTTGGAAGTCCGTGAGGTGCTCGACGTTGTAACTCGTGCACTCGAGGAGCAGGAGCAGGATTCTGAATACCTCCAGGGGATGCAGATGGCTGTTCCGGGTGCCGGGAAACTCTATGGTGTCCGTGTACCGCAACTGCGCACGATGGCGAAGCAGCTTACAAAGAAATACGGAGACCAGGAACAGGATTTAGACAGGTTCGCGCGAGCGAGCTGGGCGCAAGGGAGCCGCGAGCACCGCCTTATCGCGATTTTTGTCCTTGCCGGGATGAAGAAACTGGCCCCAAAACGTAGGTGGGAACTGGGGGTGGAATTCTTGCCCGATGTCGAAGATTGGGAGACTTGTGATCAAATGTGCCACGCGTTATTGGGCCAGGCGCTGGCGGAGGATCCGGACTACATGGATCAAATCGAGACCTGGATCGATGACGACAACTTCTAGGTCCGGCGAGCAGCGTTGGTCTCAACCGTGATTCTCCGCAGGGCAAAGTACTCTGAGGCTGTAGCCGAGGGGCTGGATCAACGAACGCTGAGAATGTGTGCCATTCTCCTGGAGGATGGAGAGAAATACATCCGCAAGGCGGTCGATTGGACGGTGCGGGCGGTGATCAAGCGTCACTACGCACTCGCATTTACATGGATAGTAAATCAAGCCGAAAGTGGGCTTGGCGCCGTCGGACGGTCGACGCTGAAACTATCCGCAAAGAAGCTCAATGAGGCCGACCAGAAGCATTTTCTCACCGCGCTCGAATAAGACCGTACTGCATCGGCCTGCGTGAAGCTGCTCGACTTCCCGGGTTAAATTCCAAATATATAAGCCATAGGATTTAAGTCCTCTGACCCATCGGTGGGATGGTCACGGGGATGGGTAAGTGTTAGGTTTAAGGGGTGACTTCTACTGTTTTCTTGAGGAGATTGATATGTTGTTTAGTGCCCGATCAAAAAGAACCCTCTCCATAATCCTGTTCCTGGCCCTGTTGCCTGCGTGCAGTATCCCGCGTTCAAACAACAGCAATACGGAATCCGCTCAGCCGGACGGGCTGATAGAGGAAGTTGTGGTTGCAGCTCCGACGGCGATATCACAGCCGCTCACAGCAGTGCCCGAGGTTATTGAAGAAGAAATAGCTGAGCCGCCAACAGAGGCGACTGAGGTTGAAATACAACCCACTCAAACCATCGAATCTGAACCCGAACAGCCGATGAATCCAATGACAGGCTTACCCGTAGATGACCCGGGCGTTCTCCAGCGGCGCCCCCTGCTCGTTTCGATTTCAAATTTCCCACCAACGGCGCGGCCGCAGGCGGGGTTGTCATTTGCATCGCATGTGTACTCCACATTCATCGGGTTCGGCATGAACCGCTATGTTGCGGTTTTCTATGGTGACTATGCGGAGCACCTCCAGGAGATTCTCGCCAATCGGCTCGCGGAGGGAAATGACGATGATTTCGCGATCGGCCC
>JAUWFP010000255.1 GCA_030606845.1 Anaerolineales bacterium
GTCTCCAGCGCTTCCAGCGACTGTCCGCGGCGTTCCAGGAAGAAGCGCGCCAGCCCCAACGTGCCCTGCTGTTGGAGCAGGCGTTCGTATGCCGTCGGACGGGTGATGATCACCACCCGGGGTTTGTTGGTCGCGCTCACGTTATTCCTCGCTTTCCAACCGTCGACGGCCAGCGGTCATCAAGCTGGTCAGCAGCGGACTGAGCGACTCGGGCGCCAGATTTAGATGATCGATGCGCTCCAGCTTTCCTGCCAGCTCGCGGGCTGCAAGACCTATCAGCACTCCGGTGGGTAGATCGCGGTAGATGTCCATCCGTTGCTTCTCCGCTCGATTGCGAGCATCTTGAAGCATGTCGATACCCTCTGCTTCAGCCTGGCGTTGGACCTTGAGACGGTTTGCGGCAGCTTTGGTTTCAACCTTGCGGGTCTCAACCTCGTCTGTCGCTCGCCGCCGTTCGTTGAGGCCGTTCTGCTTAATCAGCGTTTCCTCGCGGCGGGTTAGTTCGATCTTGTTCTGGAGTTCGTTTTCGGCAATGGCACGCTCCTTCTCGACTGCAAGCGCACGCCGTTCGAAGCTCGCCTGATCTGCCTGTTGTTGGATCGACTCTCTCGTCGGTGCCTGCAAGGCCTTTTCCATCTCTGAAGAGGGCGAAATCTTGGTTAACCGCACCGCCACTAAATTTATACCCAACGCTTCCAACTCAGAGCTGGATCTGAGACCCGTCTCGATGCGCCCCCGAATTTCTTTCAAGCCTTCCTGCAGCGCTTGATGCAGAGGGGTTTGATTGAGGTAATCGAGTGCGAAGCCCTGGGCAAACTGTGTGACAAGATCAGCAAGCTGCCCAAGCGGTTTATGCAGGTAAAGACCTTTGTCCAAATCGATACTGAAGTCTATCCGTTTTGCCAAACGTTCTGGATCTGCCACACGGTAGGTCAGTGTGCCCTGGACGGCCGCATCCTGGAAATCGAGCGTGCGTCCCGTAAACAGAAACGGCTGCTCGCGGTCGTCTAGTGGAACTTCGGCCAGCGCTGTCGAGAGGGGATGGAACCAGAAGGTCGATCCCGGTTGGCTGGCAACCATCTTCCCGCTCTGGAAGCGCAGGACGTGTGCTGATGGTTCTGATCGCATGTGTCGCAGGATCCCGTAGTTGCGAATTTCAGCCATGGCACTTCTCCTTTTCTAGGCTATATCGCCGAATATCGGGTGAAGCGGTAGAGCTCGGCCGGGCGGTGGCCAACATCCTCTTCGCGTTCGCCTGTCGCCTCCAATAATCCGGAAGCCAACATGCGTCGTCGGAAGGAGTCTTTGTTCAAAGGGCGGTCGAGAATCGTCTCGTGAACTTCCTGCAGCTGGCGCAGCGTGAAACGAGGCAGCAGCAGTTGAAAACCAATGGGGACATAATCGAGCTTGCCGCGTATTCGCTTGACGGCCATCCCCAGAATGTCGGCGTGATCAAAGGCGATGGGCTGACGCGTGCCTTCATGATCGAGGAGATGGATAGGGCCACCGGTTTCACCTGACCATTCCACGTCTAGCTTCATGAGTGTCGTTTGTCCCTCCGATTGGAGATGTTGAAGCTGACGCCAGGCAACCAGGGCGTAATAGGCGACGGTGATGACTCTGGTGCGCGGATCACGTTGTGGCTCACCGAACGAGTAGAGCTGCTCGAGATAGACATCCTTCAACCCGGTTTCCTCCGCCAGCAGACGGCTGGCAGCTTGGTCGAGCGACTCCGCCATTTGAACAAAGCCGCCTGGCAGCGCCCATGAATCCTGGAAAGGGTGATTCTGTCGCTTGATCAGCAACGCCCATAAGGAGCCATCGTGGGTGGATAGAGCGGCCACATCGACGGTGACGGAAAGGCGGGGGAAGTCTTCAGCGCGGTACTCTTTCAAGAAGGCTTGCTCGTCGGGATCGTTTGCTTCGTTTCTTCGGCTCATCTTATTCCCTCAATTTACTTATCTGTATATAGCATATATGTATATGGCATATAAGTCAAGCCCCAAATACAAGGGACTAGTTTTTTTGTATGCGTTTGAAAAATTGAACCTTGAGTGTTTACCCTGTCATTGATAGTTGTATTTACTCCGTATATACTGCAAATGTAAAACCATCCTATCTACAGTAGAGGAGTTTCATGGGCAGGAAAATTTATCGAACCGGCAATAGCTTGGTCGTCACGCTACCGAAAGATGCGCTTGATCAACTTCGGATGAGAGAGGGGACCGAAGTGGAAGTTCAAGTTAATGAGGAACAGGGCGTCCTCATTATCTCTCCAGTTGAGGGGGCACTGGATGGTGTGGATGAGGTTTTTGCCACCCAGGTCGATCACTTTATTGAAGAGTACCGTGTGGCGCTTGATGAACTTGCTCGAGCCCCATGAAGCAGCTATCTCCACATCAAGTTCTCTTTCTTCACGCACGTCTCATCGAAGAAACGGGCGGCAGTCATGGCGTAAGAGACATGGGGTTGCTGCTCTCTGCATTAGGACGTCCGCAGGCGACGTTTGAGGGGAAAGACCTTCACCCGACAATTTTCCAAAAAGCAGCTGCACTGTCTGAACCGATGATCAACAATCATCCGTTTGTGGATGGGAACAAGCGCACCGGAATTGGAGCGGCGGTTTTATTCCTATCACTGAACGGATATGTGTTAACTGCCTCTAATCAGGAACTCCTCGACCTCACCATGGAGATCGCACAGAAGAAAACCACGATAGAAACGATTGCCAATTGGTTTGAGATGCATTCCAATCTGAAATCAACGACCTGATCAGAACGAGATGTTAAGCAGCCAAAGATCGAAGGTCATTCACCATCCAATTGCAATAGAAACCAATCTTTCGTTACATCTTAGAGTGTCGGATTTTGGGACGAATTGGAAACTCGCCTGAATTTCCGCACCAGGAAAAATCCGTATAAGTTCTGAAGATAGAAATCTGCGCAGCAACTAAGTAGAGCGCCCCTTTAATCTTCTGTATTCAGTCTTTTTATTGTACAATAGAGCGTAATACGATAACTAGATCGATAAGGAAACGGTATGGAGAGAGCCACAATATCTACAAAATATCAAGTGGTCATCCCGAAGAAAGTCAGAGACAAACTCGGGATTAAACCTGGTCAGAAAGTGCATGTCATCCCTTATATGGGGCGAATTGAACTGATCCCTGTCCTGTCTATTCGGGAGAGTCGTGGGTTTCTGAAAGGGATAGATACGAGTATCGATAGAGAGCCAGATCGCGAATGAACATCGTTGATTCATCGGGCTGGCTTGAATACTTTGCGGGTGGACCCAATGCCGAATTCTTCAGTGAGCCGATCGAAGAACCTTCCGAACTGCTTGTCCCGACAATAAGTCTCTATGAAGTATTCAAGCGTGTTTTACAACAGCGAGATGAAAGTGAAGCTCTGCGAGCGATCGCATTTATGCAATCTGGAGAAATCGTCGATTTGACGAGCACGATTGCACTCCACGCTGCGAAAATCTCGGCTGAATTGAAAATCCCGATGGCGAATAGCGTGATGCTTGCGACGGCACGAGAATCTGATGCAGTTCTATGGACCCAGGATTCTGATTTCGAAGATCTGAAAGATGTGCGATATACAACGGCAAGGTGAAGGCGGGTAGGGTAAGCTCTCGTCCCTTGGAGAGCACAAAGGATAAGCTGAACCTCTTGGAAATCAACAGGAGGGACCGCGATCAATCCCCACAAAGAGTGCGGGACTACGCGGCGATGCGATAGAAACAGACCCCGATTGTGGGAATAATCGGCACCACACAACCGGTTTTATATATAGCCTTATCAGAAGCTTCGTTAAACCGCCTTAGAGTTCCACAAATTGATGATATTGAGTATTTTTCGTTGAAGATATTCCATAATTTCACATATCATAATGTTCCTTCCTATGATTGAAAGTCATCATGCCAGCCATAGTGGTATAC
>JAUWFP010000259.1 GCA_030606845.1 Anaerolineales bacterium
GTAAGGTTAAAGGATCATTTTCTTTAGTAATATTGGAGATGAAACAAAGTCTTGTCGAAGACGACAGACCACTTCTAAGGAGGTTTATTATGAAATCAATTCTTCGACCCCGCAGCTTCGGAATGCTCATACTTGCACTCATCCTCGCTGCTTCCGTATATGGCTTCGCTGCTGCTAACACTGTGCCGGCCACCTACGCCGGTGACGGTAGTGGCGCCATCAGTGGGTACATCATCAGCAACATTGTGTACGATCTCGACGGTGATGGTGACCCCTCAGACATCGATGGCGTCGACTTCACGCTGAACGCGGCAGCCACTGAGGTCCATATCACTCTTGATGGGTCCACCTGGACAAGCTGCACTGTGTCCGGCGGGACGAGCGTGAGCTGTACAGGACTTTCACAGTCCGTATCAGCGGCCGGCAACCTGCGAGTCATCGCTGCGGACTAGGGTTTACCCTTATCCGCAAAGGGCTGTGTCATTATCGGGGCACTCTCACTCTTGCAGTGATTGTGCCCCCTGGCACAAAATTGATATGAGGCTGAATACACGGCTTTCTCAATCACTTCTCTCGGCGCTGATCCTGGTGCTCATGGCGGCATTGTGGTTCACTTTCGCGCCGGTGCAATTCGGTGGGCAAGCATCATATATCATGATCGCCGGTGCGAGCATGGAGCCCAGCCTGCATTACGGAGATTTGGTTATCGGCCACGAGGAACAAACATATAACGTCGGAGACGTTGTGACCTATCGTCACCCAACAATTGGTCCGGTCATCCATCGAATTGTTGAAAGGGCAGGGGATACTTTCACATTCAAGGGCGACAACAACGATTGGATCGATTCGTACAAGCCAACATCATCAGAGATTATTGGAAAATCCTGGATCCATATCCCCGGCGTAGCGAATATCATCCTGAAATTGCGCTCATCTATTGGAATTATCTTGCTTTCTTTTGCAATCGGATTTATGGTTCTACTAACATTTTCGCGCAATTCGCTTTTTGGTGAGGAACAAACCGGGAAAGATGAACTGATGGTGACCAAGCGAAGCCGACCTCTAAACTTATCGGGTTTTCTAGAGGGAACTCTATTCGCCCTTTTTGCAGTTTTGCTTGGATCGATCCTGCTCGGCATCTTTGCCTTCACCAACCCATTAACGCAGCCGGTCCCCGCTGACATCCCATATGATCATAGAGGGGCTTTCTCATACGAGGGGTTTGGCTCGCCAGGTGTTTATGACCAGGGCAAGATCGAGTCGGGTGATGCGATCTTTCACGCCCTAACGCATGAGCTTGATTTAACCGTCATATACCAGCTCTCCACGCCAGAGACAAAAAATCTCGAGGGAAGCTATCATATCTTGCTCGAGATTAGTGAACCCAATGGTTGGAGGCGTCAAATTGAACTCGCTCCAGTTACAGAATTCAAGGGCGAGTCATTTTCGACTGAAGTCACGATCAACCTGGGATACATCTTGACTCTCATCGAGCGGCTAAAAACAAATACTGCCTTCACGCGACAGGTGTTTAACGTGGACATCGTCTCGGAGGTGAATATCCAGGGCCACCTTGGAGATCAAGCCTTCGAGGATACGTTCGTACCGCGCTTAAGTTTCTTGTTGGATGATGTCCAACTCTACCTGGGAGGCAACAGTCCATTTGGAGAACTTACCGACCCTCTCAATCCTGTTCAGTCCGGTTTCCTACCTCGCCAGCAGCAGATCCCGGCAACGCTGAACATTCTGGGGCTCAAACCCACAGTTCAAACAGCGCGCTGGATTGCTGGTGTGGCGTTTGGTGTTTCCTTGCTCGGCATCACCGCAATTCTTTATCCCTTCTTGCGTGCCTCGATGCAAAGCCCAAGCGAGAAAATTCGAATCCAATTCAATGAAGTATTGCTGGACATTCGCGAGCTCCCCGTAAAAGCTACAAATGATGATATAGAGGTAGATCGGTTCGAAGACCTTGCCAAGCTTGCCGAGAAAACCGGTTCGATGATCTTTCACCATGTCGAGGCTAACCAACACACCTACCTCCTGCAGGATGGAGACAGCACCTATCGCTTCCTGCTCACGGTACCAGAACCTGATGACGGGGACGTTGATTCCCCAGAAGCAAATGAAACCTCGAATAGTCAACAGCAGAGCGAAGAGCGATGAAACCGTCCAGACTATTCCGCTTCGCAGGATTCTTCTTGATCTTACTGATCGCCGTCAACGTTGCTTCGGCCTTCGCCGCTGCAAACAGCGTTCCTGCCTCGCGTTTGGATGATGACAGTTTTTCCATCACCGCCAATGATCTCAAACCCGGAGAGTGCGCCGCCCTCAACCTGACCAACATTGTCGTTGCCGGTAACGGAACGGCGGGTAATGATCTGATTCTGGGCACTGCAGGAAACGATACCCTCCGCGGCAGCGATGGGGATGATTGCATCGTCGGCGGCGGCGGAGACGATACCCTCGACGGGCAGAAGGGCAATGACATCCTTCTCGGTCAGGACGGGAATGACCACCTCAGGGGCAGCCAGGATACCGACATCTGCGACGGCGGTGCGGGCACAGATACAGGCCACAACTCCTGCGAGACCGAGATCAATATCCCCTGATCTCACCAGCCCCTGCAAGTCTCCCTTAATACCTCAACACACACAATCTGATTAGACCATCCCAACACTCCTGCTATATAATCAACCCAATAACCCAACAGGAGGTCTGGCATGACGGATGGCAAGGCGGCATCAGGTCCTTCCTTCGAATTGAGCGAAGAACATAAGATGATCCAAAAAGCGGCGCGCGATTTTGCCCAGAACGAGATAGCGCCGATTGCAGCCGAATTTGACGAAAGCGGTCAATATCCCCTCGAAACGATACAAAAAATGGGCGAAATGGGCTTCATGGGGATTGAAGTTCCCGAGGAATACGGCGGCGCGGGGATGGATACGCTCTCGTACGTACTGGCGCTGGAGGAGATTTGCAAAGCCGATGCCGCGCACGGCACGATCATGTCCGTAAACAACTCTCTATACTGCTATGCATTTCTACGGTTTGGAACCGAGGAGCAAAAACAGAAATATTTAAAACCCGTTGCCTCAGGGCAGGCGATCGGCGCCTATTCCCTCACCGAGCCAATGTCCGGTTCGGATGCCGGAACGATGCGCTCGCGCGCCGTGCGCGATGGAGATGTCTATATCATCAACGGGCTGAAATCCTGGGTTTCCTCCGCTCCGAAAGCGGATTACGTCCTTCTTTTCACCATGACCGACCCCGATAAGAAACACCGAGGCGTGACCGCTTTCATCGTTGAAGCAGACCAAGCTGGATACCACCTCGGGAAACCCGAGCCCAAATTGGGCATTCGTGCCTCGGGGACAAGCGAAATCGTCTTCGAGGACTATCGCTGCCCAGTGGAGAACCGCGTGGGAGAAGAAGGTGAAGGCTTCAAGATTGCGATGACTGTCCTCGACGCTGGGCGGATAGGGATCGCATCTCAAGCGCTCGGAATCGCCGAGGCATCCTACGAAGCCAGCCTTGAATATGCTCGAGAGAGAGAAGCCTTCGGCAAGAAGATCGGCGAATTCCAGGGAATATCTTTTCCGCTCGCGGATATGAAAACGCGGATCGAAGCCAGCCGGCTGCTGATCTATAGCGCGGCATTGGCTAAGCAGAACGCCAAGGAGAAAGGGGGGCGTTATACACTTGAAGCCTCGATGGCAAAACTTTACGCCTCAGAAACGGCGATGTTTTGCGCACACGCCGCCGTTCAAATCCACGGCGGGATGGGTTACTCAAGAGAGCTGCCCATTGAGCGTTTCTTCCGCGACGCAAAAATCACAGAGATTTATGAAGGCACGAGCGAGATA
>JAUWFP010000078.1 GCA_030606845.1 Anaerolineales bacterium
GGCACGGATAGAAGGTAGTTCGAGGCACAATGTGCCCGACGCCAGAGGAAGCCGCCAGCAAGATCAGGTGCAGGGAATAGCTCAAGAGGGTGTACTATCGAATTAGAAATTGGGGCTTGACAGCAGCGCCATCATAGAAGGCGGCATTTCAATAATTGATGAATTCAGGAGATCGAGAACTCGAGGACTATATGTATACGGGAGAGATACCATGACCAGGCGTTACGCTCTTGTCGGACTCGCGGGATTAGTGACATTGCTTCTCCTTTACTTGCTGTTCTGGCCGGTTCCGATCGATCCGATTGCGTGGACGCCACCCGAGGCGCCCGCGCTCGAAGGAATCTACCAGCCAAACCGTCTGCTAGCTTCAGTCGAGCGGTTGGGAGAGGGTACGGGCATCGGCCCAGAGGATGTCGCCGTAGACAGTCAGGGCCGGATTTACGGCGGGATGGAGGACGGTCGGATCATTCGGTTTCTTCCCGATGGCAGCCACCCCGAGCTTCTTGCGGACACAGGAGGTCGACCGCTCGGGCTTCATTTCGATGAGACAGGAAATTTGATAGTAGCGGATGCGAAGAATGGTTTACTCTCGATCGCTCCGGACGGTTCGATTACCGTCTTGAGCACCGAGGCGGATGGCGTCCCATTCGCATGTACTGATGATATCGATATTGCAGTCGATGGGACGATTTACTTCAGCGACGCCTCCTTCAAGTTCTCGTTTGAAGAATTCACCGAAGAACTCATGGAGCATCGGCCAAATGGGCGTTTGATGGCCTACGACCCTGAGACCAAGACGACGAGAGTGCTGATGGATAGCCTGAATTTCGCCAACGGTGTCGCGGTAGCCCCCGATCAAACATCCGTTGTCGTTGTGGAAACGGGCAAGTACCGAGTGTGGCGGTACTGGCTCTCGGGGCCTCGAGAAGGTCAGTCCGAGATCCTTATCGACAACTTGCCGGGATTCCCTGACGGTATCTCCTCTAACGGCAAAGGCACCTTCTGGCTTCCGTTGGTCTCCCCACGCCTGGCCGATGTAGACAACATCATGCTTCCGCGCCCCTTCCTAAGAAAGATCATCATGCGCTTGCCCGAGTCCATGCTTCCCGCGGCTGAGAACTACGGATTTGTTCTGGGGATCGACCTGGAGGGCCGTGTTGTTCATAACCTGCAAGATCCATCGGCTTCATTCTCTCAGATAACGAGTGTTCAGGAGCATGAAGGGATGCTGTATCTGGGAAGCCTGGTGGAAGATGCCATAGGCCGTTTGCCCGCGCCTTAGATGATTCGAACGCCTCTTGAGTGGGCCGGGGGTGCTAGCTGTTCACTGGCGGTTGAACCAAACCGGGACATAGGTAACAGAAAATTCTAAAGACATAGGTAACACAAATTCTAAGGACATGGGTAACACTTCTTCGTGTAGGAGGTGCGCCCACGCTAACCATTCCAGGGTGCTTCGCCGCAGTGTGCTGAGCGAGGGATCCCGTCAGGTGGGACGAACTGTGCGGCGCGATTTCCAGGCGGGTGATTTCCCCCCCCCGACGCCTCCGTGCAAAGAACGCAGGACCTCGCCCCCGAAGAACGGGGGATCTTTGTCAGCTCGAAACCGTTATGCAGCATTCATCGGTCATTCCCATTGCATTTCTCCCGAAATACGTATATACTGGGCATATACAACACAGACGGACTCTATGGAAGAATTGGGTAGGTGTACTGGATTTCAGTGGGATGAAGGAAATGCCGAGAAAAACTGGGAGAAGCATCGCGTCTCAAGGTTTGAGTGTGAGCAGCTTTTTTTCAATGAGCCTTTCTTGGTATTAAAAGATGAAGAACATTCACAAAACGAAAGCAGGTATTACGCATTAGGCCAAACGAACCGGAATCGTGAACTGTTCATAGTGTTTACTATTCGAGATGATCAAATCAGGGTTATCTCAGCCAGGGATATGAGTCGCAGGGAACGGAGGTATTACGAAAATGTCAAAGAAGAATAGGAGCATCCCGCAATTCAAAAGTGAGGATGAAGAGCGAGACTTCTGGTCCGAGAATGATTCCTCTGACTATGTTGATTGGAAGAAGGCGCAAGCGATTCGCTTTCCCAATTTGAAACCATCGACAAAGACGATATCGGTACGGTTTCCGGAGATCTTGCTCGATGATCTAAAAATCCTTGCGAATAAGAGAGACGTGCCATATCAATCATTGCTAAAGATCTTTGTTGCAGAACGGGTGGAGGAAGAGACCCGCAGCGAAAGTTAAAATTGAACGCCTACTAAGAAACTGATGCACAACTCGTCAGATCAATGATGCGTAGATTCAGCTGTGAAGCGCAACACAGAAGAACGAAGATGAAGTATTTGTGGTGATTCTATTCAGAACCCCGTAGAACTTGCTAGATTGACTCTCCGCGTGTAGGATAATTGAAACTAATGCTCGCTGGGTTCCGAGTAGTCGAAAACCGCAAGGCCACCCTTGGAAGCCCAGCCTGACGGTCCAAGGCCCCCTTTTCAGGGTTCCAACTCATAACCTGAAGGTCCTCAGTTCGAATCTGAGCCCCGCTACCTTAAGGCACCTGAAAGGGTGCCTTTTCTCTTCCAAGCCCCCTTGTACAGGAGTAGAACCAAGGACCTGGGGGTTATCAGCCCCTTTCTGAAGCGCTCAAATTGAGCCCCCCGGACGAAACGCAGACCGTCAGGCTTTTCCAAATCTTTGAATTCATTTTCTTGGACCCAAAAGGAAAAGGGTGCTCCCTAATATCTGAGAGAATATCTGGATCGTGAGTTTCCCACGCTTCACTCTGGACATGACCCCCTTCACTTTGTTCCGGGGACTACGGAATCCGATAATGATGCTCTGGAGGGGTTCTGCAGAATGAAACAAGGGTCAATCTTTCCTATCGGGATTTCAGGACCGTGATCGTATCGCTCAGATTATTTTCTGGCACATTTTCTCGAACGGATACACATTTTCGGGCATCACAGGACTCCAATACCAATTATGAGACCTAATAGGACAGGATCCGTCGCACGGCGAGATGTACTCGGGGGAATTGCCAATGACTACTACCGGCTTGCCGCATGATCCATCAGGATGAGGTTTTTCCATACTACACCCACAGGTCCGGAATCAAACAGGAGAAAGAATCCCCCTCAAAGCGAGATTGCAATATTTTATCCAGTGATAATTAATAAATCGCCGCACCCGTGTGAACGGGTTTCTCATCGCGAAAAAACAATCCACACAATCAATTTATCGCTCAGGAAGCCCATATTGTGCGCGCTCTTCCAGTGTAAACTGACGCACGGCACAGCACTCGTGTGCATACTCGATGAGCTCACCTGTTGTCTGCCACACTCGCCACACCTCCGCGGTGTTCGAGGCGTGTGCCGTAACGAGTCGGGTTCCATCAGGCGACCACGCGGCATGCGCATACCATTCCGTCGGTGTTGCGAGTGTGAGGATCTCAGCCCCACTATTTGCGTCCCAGACGCGGACCGTGCCATCCATGCTGACGGAGAAAATGCGCTGCTCATTAGGTGACCAGCCGCCCATCCAGATAATCTCGGTGTGGCCGTAGATCACAGATAGGAGTTCTCCAGTTTTCGTATCCCAGATACGGATGGAAGTATCGGCACCACCGACCTCCGGATTGCCATGTGTTGTGAGAATGCGGTCGCCAGAGGGAGACCAGGCGACCCAATTCACACCGCTAATGCCGTCCTGGGTTCCCATGAGGGTCATGAGTTCAGCACCGGATTCCACGTCCCAGATGCGGGTCGTATTGCTCATATCGCCCGTCGCTAAGCGCTTACCATCGGGCGACCAATCGACGGTGAAAACGAGGCCTTCGTGCTCTGTTAGGGTTACGAGGACTTCTCCCGTGGCCGCGTCATAGACGGCAGCGATACCGTCAAAAATGGCATCGGCGATTCGCGTCCCGTCCGGTGACCAAGCGGCGTCGCGCACAAGCGCGGCAAAACCCTCCAGATGATGAACGCCCGAGAGCACGGTCAACAGCTCGCCGGTGGCCGAATCCCACACACGCACTGTGCAGGGCGGCCACTCCTCGCCTTCCACGGTATCCCGGGTGAGAATGCGTATTCCATCGGGAGACCAGGTAGCTTGACTTGAGTCGTAAACATCCCTGACGAGTGTCATGATGACTTCACCTGTAGCCGCATCCCACATCTTGACAGAGCCATTTAAAAGATCGTCGGCAAATGACCCACCTCCTGTGATGATGCGATCACCGGTGGGTGACCAGGCGACGGTATTGATCGTATTTTCATCGCTAAGCGTAAGAAGTTCGGTGTAAGGGGTAACCTTCCATACGCGCGCCGTGCCATCCCTGCCTGCGGAGGCCAATTCTCTACCACTCGGTGACCAGGACACGCCTGCCAGCGATCCCTCATGGCCGATCAGCTTAAGCTGTTCCTCGCCTGTTGCGGCATCCCAGGTCCGCACGATGCCGTCCTCGCGAGCAGTTACGATGGTATCGCTGGATGGCGAGTAAGCCGCATCCCATACCGCTCCGGTACCACCCGAGATACTCAGCAAACTTTCACCCGTCTCCGCATCCCAGATACGGGCCGTGCCGTCATCGCCAGCGCTGAGAATGCGCCTCCCGCCCGGCGACCATGATGCGTTCCAAACTGAACCTGTATGACCGGACAGGATAAATGGGTCACCCACCCTTCGACTTGCATCCTGTGCATTCTGGATAGGCCAAATGGCAATAGTGCCGTCCAGTGTGGCTGTGAGCAGTTCGCTCCCATCCGGCGACCAGGCGACACTGTTCACCGCGCTCTCGAGCCCGGGAACGGTGAAGAGTTCCTCGCCAGTCGCCGCGTCCCAGATGATCGTTCGCTCATCCCCGGCGATGGCGGTGATGTACTTGCCGTCCGGAGACCAGGCTGCGCCGGTGACGCGGTAAAGCTCCGTCGAAGGCATGTCAGCGAAGATCGCCTGGCTCGTCTTACGGCTGGTCAGCTCGAGCAGTTTCTCGCCGCCAACTACGTCCCAGATGGTGATCGTGACCATCTTGCTGCGCTCGAGAGCCTCCTCGCTATCACCGGCAAAACCCGTCACAGCCCACCAGTTGCCGCTGATTGTGGCCAGGCGCTTCCCGTCGGGTGACCAGGCCAGGCTTAATACGAAGGATGGATGATCGGCGAGTGTGAGCAGCTCTTCGCCTGTGGACGCGTCCCAAATGACGGCGGTCTGGTCAACTCCACCGGCCGTCGCAAGGAACGTTCCGTGCGGTGACCATGCAACGTCGGTCAGCGCCGCTTCGTGTTGTGAAAGATAGAGTCGCAACCGATTCTTGGTGACAGCTTGGGCAAGAGCATGCTCGGCCTGAGCAGAATAAGGGTAGTTCTCAAGTGCTTCCAACCCGAGCAGCACGGCGCGATCGGCATACCCAGCC
The DNA here is from genome assembly GCA_030606845.1 of Anaerolineales bacterium. Taxonomy (GTDB): domain Bacteria; phylum Chloroflexota; class Anaerolineae; order Anaerolineales; family E44-bin32; genus E44-bin32. The sequence goes on from JAUWFP010000078.1 coordinate 5,426, forward strand.
TCGAGTTCGGCTTCCGCCTGGGAAGCTAACAGAATTCCGGCCTGTTGGAGCGAATCCTGTCGCTGCTGGAAGGCCACCAACGCCAAAATCAAGGTGATCAGCAGACCGCCCGCCAATGCCAGGATCGTGCGGCGGCGGCGGCGATCGCGCTCGGCCTGCTTGCGTTCCGCCGTCTCTCTCGAGGCTTCCAGAAAAGCCCGCTCGAGAGCATTCATCTCGGCCAGGTTAGCTTCAGCCCACTCTAACGCTTGAGCCAGGCGCGCCCCGCGGTAGAGCGCTCCTGGGTCGTGCTCCAACAGTTCCCATTCCTGAGAGGCCTCGGTCAGGTGACGGTGCATCCGCAACCCTTCCCGGTCCTGCGCCAGCCACTCTTGCAGGGTGGGCCATTCGCGAATCAGCGCCTCGTGAGCGACCTCGACTGTGCCCTTGCTGGTCGTAACCAGGCGGGCGTCGGCCAGTTTGACCAGCACTTTTTCCCACAGGCTGGGTTTGACATCCGTCCCCGCTGGAATCAACTCATCCAGGGCCACTCTGCGCCGGGTATCCTGTGTACCCTCCCCGATCTCTGTCAGGCGGAGAAAGATTCGGCGGGCTATTTCCTGCTGCTCGGGTGTTAACTCGCCATAGTAAACGCGTTCAGCGGTGTGGGCGATGGCACCGCGCACGCCGCCTGATTCCGAATACGCCTTAAGCGTCATGACTTCGCCCCGCCGCTGTTTCCAGGTTTCAAGTAGGGCATGTGAAAGCAATGGCAATGCGCCCGGTTCGGGCTGACGATCCTCGGTCGCGCCTACATCGTACAGGATCAAATCGACCAGTCCGGGATGGAACTCCCAACCGCCGAGCTCAGCCGGCCGTTCGATCACCTGGCGCAGCTCCTCAGCGTTCATCGCCCCGATATATTCCTGATGTTTGGCAACAGCCTCACGCAAGTGGCTGTATTTCGAGAGGTGTTCGTAGAAGTCAGCCCTCAACGTGACCAAGACCGAAGTCGGTCCTCGTTGCACGCCGGCTGCATACAATAGGTTATCGATAAAAGCAGTGCGTTCACTCTCCTCCCGGCACAGTGTGAACAACTCCTCAAACTGATCCACGATCAGCAGCATACGTCTGGCGCGACTCTGCTTGTCGTCGCTCGCTCGGTTGTACAACATTTTTCGAACGAAAAGGTGCAGGCTGCGCTCGTCCTGTGAAAGATCGTCGATCAAGGCCGCCGCAGAGGCTATCGATTCTGCACCCTGGGTCAGGCTAAGAGCCAGGGCTTCAAGCGGGTGAGCGGTTGGCGTGAGGATGTAAATATCCCAGGTAGGCGATTCACGTGTCGGCTGGTCTGCAGCCTGGTGCTGGGCGCGCCTCAATGCTGGGATCAATCCTGCTCTCACGATCGATGATTTGCCGCTGCCCGATCCACCGACGACGGCCAGAAAGCGCTGCTTGCTGATCGCTTTGACCAGCCCGGCAGTCAGCACCTCCCGGCCGAAGAACAGGTCGGCGTCGGCCTCATCGAAATAACGCAGACCCTTATAGGGTGATTCACCGGGAGTCGGCGGTTCATCTCCCGTAGCGAGTGTTTTCAGGGGAGGGAATTCAACGGGCAGGCCGGCGATGTCCAGTTGATAGATCTGCTGTGGATAGCGAATGTCCTTGAGTTTGTGCGATCCCAGATCGTGCAGGCTTACCTCTTTGGGCAGATCCTGGTAAATCAGATCGCGTGTGGTCTGGGAAAGCAAGACTTGCCCGCCGTAGCCGGCCGAGGCAATGCGCGCCGCCCGATGGACGTCCAAACCGATATAGCCAGTCCGGGCGATGATGGGTTCCCCAGTATACAGCCCCATGCGAACCGATACGGTCAGGTTCTGAGGCCATGTGTGTGTAGCGATCGCACGTTGCGCTTCGATGACACAGTTGAGCGCATCGCTGGCGCGGCTGAAGGCAACGAAGAACGCATCACCCTGTGTATCGATTTCGTGGCCATTCCATTTTGCGAACGCAGCCCGTAACAAATCGCGTTGATCACCCAAGACAAGGGCGTATTGCTCGTGCAGGGTTTTAAGCAGCTTGGTTGAACCTTCGATGTCGGTGAAGAGGAACGTGACAGTTCCCCCTGGGAGGCTGATGTTAACCTCACCTGGTTTTATCTCGATATTGGCCATGGATCACCCCGTTCCACAAATAACACTTATTGGAAATAAACCTTTATATTCCCCGAAATAACCCGTTAAACCACCAGGAAAAGCCTTGTCAAAATTATGACTAGGAGAAAGCTGGGCCAATTTACATGTGGGGAAGCGGTGATGCGATCAACTAGTTTAATGGTTCGTGGCAATCCCTATCTCGAATGGTCTCTATTCTTAAGGAATCGCGTTGTTGCTGGGGGAAAAAAACAGGCCCACCTCGGTGGAGGTAAGAGCAGTTTTCAGTGAGGGTTCTTGGCTCGATACGCTAAACCGAGTATCTGACCACTTAGTATAGGATACTTGAAGAATCTTATTAGATCAAGAATCTTGCCGAAACAATCCTAATAGCTTGCTAGATTTCCGTAAAAAGTATCGCAGCTTTTCAACAAATTCATTCGGCAAACAAAAAAAGGAGGAAAATTTATCCTAATCAAAACCAGATAATATTCGCCGGCATTCCCAATGGGGTGAGGTTTATATTGGAAATTCCATGAAGTGGCTACCTAACCACTCGCCAGGCTGTGTGAAAAGTCGAAAAAAAGATAATCGGTGGGAGGAAAAAAATGCTTTGTAGATTCAACCCACAAGCGCAACATAAATGAACGAAAGTGAGGTTATTGGCGTTCCTGTCCTATACCCCGAATGGGCTTGCTAGATTGACTCTCCGCGTGTAGGATAATTCAAACTAATGCTCGCTGGGTTCCGAGTAGTTGAAAATCGCAAGGCCACCCTTGG
>JAUWFP010000153.1 GCA_030606845.1 Anaerolineales bacterium
GGACATCAAAACGGGTGAACTTCGATGAGCGAGAACGGGGTGCTGATCAAAGTAGATAAGATGACGAAGCACTTTCCGATCACGCGTGGGATCATAATCCAGCGCGAGGTTGGGGCAGTGCAGGCTGTAGACAATGTGACGTTTGACATCCGCAAAGGGGAAACGCTTGGGTTGGTGGGGGAGAGCGGCTGCGGGAAGTCGACGACGGGAAGGACGATCCTACAGTTGTACCGGCCGACGTCTGGGAAGGTGTACTACGGGGACCAGGATCTGACGGAGCTGAAGGGGGAGGGATTGCGCCGGATGAGGCGCAACATGCAGATGATCTTCCAGGACCCGTATGCATCACTGAATCCGCGGATGACGATTGGGAACATCATTGCGGAACCGCTTGAGGTGCATGGGATCGGGAATGCGAAAGAACGGCGGGCGAAAGTGCAGGAACTATTGAAGCTGGTTGGGCTGAGCCCGCACTTCCTGAACCGCTACCCGCATGAATTCAGCGGTGGACAGCGGCAGCGGATAGGGGTAGCTCGAGCGCTGGCATTGCAGCCGGAATTCATCGTGTGTGATGAGCCGATCTCGGCGTTGGACGTATCGATCCAGGCACAGGTTGTGAATTTGCTGGAAGAGCTGCAGGAGACCTTTGGGCTTACGTACTTATTCATAGCACATGACCTGAGCATGGTGCGGCACATCTCGGATCGAACGGCAGTGATGTATCTGGGGAAGATCGTGGAATTGGCGACGCGCGATGAACTGTATTCGCACCCACTGCATCCCTATACGCAGGCGCTGCTGAGCGCGGTCCCGATTCCGAATCCAGCGATGGAGAGCAAACGGCAGCGGATTATCCTGGAGGGGGATGTGCCTAGCCCGGTGAATCCTCCGAGTGGATGCCGGTTTAATCCCCGCTGCCCAGTGGCAATTGACATCTGCTCAGAAGTAGATCCTGAGTGGCGAGAGGTTGGCCCGGATCATTGGGTGGCATGCCACGTGGTGTGAGGCAACATTCGTTTTAGAATAGAAAGTCCCTGGAACCTTGTGGGTTCCAGATGGATAACTGAAAATCGAAATGAAAAGGAGGTGAGGCTATCGAAAAAGCGCAAGAAAGAACTGAGAAGGATCGTTTTTAGACGTGCTAACTAAACTAGAAGGAGAAGAGAGCACAATGAAGACCAAAGGTCTTTCGATAATGGCGCTGCTACTCATCGCCAGCATGGTTCTGACGGCATGTGGAACGACAGCCGTTGAGACCGTGATAGTTGAGATTGAGGGCGAGACCGTCGTGGTTACCGTTACGCCGGAGATCCCTTACGAACCCGTCGTGCTGCAATGGAACTGGAACTCCGAGCCGCCAACAGCCGACCCCTCGCTCGCGACGGACACCACCTCGCTCGACCTCGACAGCAACCTCTTCATGGGTTTGACCCATATCGAGGATGATGGCTCGAGCACGCCCTGGTTGGCTGAGAGCTGGGATGTTTCCACGGATGGCCTGACCTGGACCTTCCACCTGCGGGACGACATCCCGTGGGTGAGGTACAACTGCCAGACCGGTGGCGTCGAATTTGAGTATGACGCGGATGGCAACCAGCGCTTCGTCAACGCCTATGACGTCGAGTACGGCTCGAAGCGGACGATCGATCCCGCCACCGCCTCCGACTACGCCTACGTTCAGTACATCATCAAGAACGGACAGGCTGTGAATGACGGCGAAGAGGGCTTCACGCTCGATGACATTGGTGTCACGGCAATTGATGCAACAACTGTCCAGTACGATCTCGAGTTCGCGGCTGGTTTCTTCCCCGCCATCGCGGGTATGTGGACCAACTACGCACTCCCATCGTGGACGATTGAAGCGGCACACGAGAAGTGGACCGAGCCCTGCACGATTGTCACCAACGGCCCATACGTCATGACGGAATGGGTCCACGGCGCGACGTTGAATCTCATGAAGAACCCCCATTGGCCAGATGCCGACACGGTTCAGATTGATGAAGTACACGGCGTGATGATCAACGAAGCTTCCACCGCCTTCGCGATGTACGAGAACGGCGAGCTATACACCACCGGTGTTCCGTTGGATGACATGGATCGAGTGAAGGCAGATCCTGTTCTGAGCGAAGAGCTGTATATCGCACCACGCTCCTGCACGTATTACTACGGCTTTACCAACAACAAGGCGCCGTTCGACGACGTGCGCATGCGCATGGCCTTCTCGATGTCCGTGGACAAGCAGTCGCTGATTGATAACGTCCTCAAGGGCGGTCAAGTACCGGCGGGTCAGTTCGCGCCTAATGGTATCTTCGGTGCGCCTGTGTATGGCACAGTCGGATTGCCCTACGATCCTGCTGGCGCCAAAGCACTGATGGATGAGTACCTGGCGGAGAAGGGCATGACGGTTGATGATCTCGAAGTCGTGCTCATGCACAACACCTCCGAAGGTCACGCCAAGATCGCGGCAGCGATCCAGCAGATGTGGGTGGACAATCTGGGCGTCGACATGGAAACTCAGAACCAGGAGTGGAAGGTCTATCTGCAGACTATCAAGAACACCACACCGCTGGATGAAATGCCGCATATTTGGCGACTAGGTTGGTGCGCTGACTACGCGGATGAGAACAACTGGGTGTATGAGGTGTTCAACTCCGATGCAGGAGCCAACCGCCTGCGCCGTGGCTGCGTGGACGATGTCTGCACTGAAGTCGCAGCGCTAGCGTTCGACGATCTCACCGAAGCAGCGAAGTCCGAGCCAGATCCGGCGAAGCGCGTGGAAATGTACCTCGAGGCGGAGAAGCTGCTCTCCGAGGTTGAGGCGGCGTACATCCCGATCTATCACTACACACGAGTCAATGTAACCAAGCCGTTCCTCACCCGCCTGTATCCATCGGTTGGCCATGCTGAGTTTGCATTCTGGTCGATCGACACAAGCGCTATGCCCTAAACAGCGTTTGGTAGTGAGGGGGGCCGGTTACCCGGCCTCCCTCTTTACAGATTGAGGTATGAGAATGACACGGTATATCGTGCGCAGAATTTTTGGATTTATTCCAGTCTTATTTACCGTCGCATTATTTGTTTTCGTTCTCGTCAGGGCTATACCCGGCGGACCCTTTGACTTCGTGGGTGACCGGCAATTGCCCCCGCAGGTCGTCGCCAATCTCGAGGCGAAGTACCACCTCAATTGGCCGACTCACATGCAGTTCCTCTCGTTTCTTGTGGGGGATGATATCGTTGGTGCGATCTTCGGCGGAGAGTACGCGGAGGAAGCGGGCACCGCGAGAGGGTTGATCAGGGGTGATCTTGGTTTATCGTTGTACTACAGAGGACAGTCCGTCACCGACACACTCAAGGTGACCTTCCCGGTCTCATTCCAGCTCGGTGTTTTTGCGATTGTGATTGCCCTTACAATCGGACTGCCAGCAGGCATCGTGGCTGCGCTGAGGCATAACACATGGATTGACTACACATCGACGTTTATCGCTGTGCTCGGCGTATCTGTCCCGAATATTGTCCTCGGTCCTATCCTTATATGGTTGTTCGCCGTTATCTTAGGCTTGCTGCCAGCCGCTACTTGGGGTGTGAAGCCACCCTATATACTCGGTCTTTTTCCGAGAGACCTGAGTTGGAACTTCTGGAAGTACGCCATCCTGCCTGCATTCGCTTTAGGAACGGGGTATGCCGCTGTAATCGCCCGGCTGACACGCTCAAGTCTGCTGCAGGTTATTCGAGAAGACTACATCCGTACTGCGCGCGCGAAAGGTTTAAAAGAGCGTGTCGTGATTATTGTACACGCGCTGAAGAATTCCTTGATCCCGGTAGTGACCTACTTGGGTCCGATGTTCGCAGCCGTCGTGACGGGCACCTTCGTGGTCGAGCAGATCTTCGGTATCCCTGGGATGGGCAAGCACTTCGTCACCAGCATCGGCAATCGTGATTACCCGCTGATCATGGGCGCAACACTTGTATGGACATTGCTCCTGGTGACAATGAATTTGGTCGTCGACGTGATGTACGGCTGGCTTGACCCCCGGATTCGTTACGACTAGGTAATCACCTGAGAGGAAGTTATTAATGGCAACGGTTGAAATCACTGGAGACCAACAGAGCATACTCGAGCGTAAACCGCGCAGCTTATTTCAGGATTCCATGCGCAGGTTAATATCCAACAAGCTAGCTATGGCTGGCGTCATCTTCCTCATCATCATCAGCATTATAGCGATTTTCGCTCCAGTATTCGCATCCTATGGATTTGCTGAACAGGATCTACTGCTCAATAACGCGATGCCAGATTATTTGATGTGGCTTATGCCGGAAGGGGCTGAGAACTACGCCAGGATTACCGACAAATTTCTTCTCGGAGCGGACTCTCTAGGACGTGACCTGCTGAGCCGTACGATCTACGGCGCACGGGTATCATTGCTCGTCGCCATCATCGCCGCGACAACGAGCTTGATGGTTGGGACGATCTATGGCACCGTTGCAGGATACGTTGGTGGGCGGACGGATAACATCATGATGCGGATCGTGGATTTCCTCTACGGGCTTCCACTTCTGATTGTAGTAATTCTGCTGCAGACATACTTCAAAGCATTCGCCCGGCGTGGAGCACAGAGCGAGTTTGCTCAGGTTTTCCTTTCAGCGAACGAAGCGATGGGAGGATTGCTCTTCTTATTCATTGCCCTCGGGCTTCTGAACTGGATTGGCATGGCGCGTATTGCACGTGGGCAGGTGCTGGCGTACAAGCAGCAGGAGTTCGTCGAGGCCGCTCGGTCGGTGGGAGCCAGCGATATACGAATTATTTGGCGGCATCTGATCCCAAACATCATGGGTCCGCTTATCGTATATGAAACGCTGGCAATCCCGGGCTACATTTTCCTCGAAGCATTCCTGTCCTTCATCGGCCTGGGGGTTAACCCTCCCACGCCATCTTGGGGGATCATGATCTCTGAGAATGTCAAGGGTATACGCAGTTACCCCGTCCAGACGCTTGTGCCTGCCATTGCGCTGTCTCTGACGACGTTAGCGTTCAACTTCATGGGGGATGGTCTGCGAGACGCCTTCGATCCCAGATCGGGTGATTAGAACTGGAACCCAATCAAACAGGAACGCTCAACCTGCAAGATGGTTGAGCGTTTTTCTTAAGTATTGGATCTATCGTACTGAGCCTGGGTGTAAGGAAAGCAATCGAAGGACCTAAGTGAGAAATGACGTTATCGGGAAGAACTCGTCCGTTTATTATCATTTCGAGTGAGCCGTGAAACAGTGAAGCATCTCGTTCTTCGAACATACGGGTTCTCGTTACCATGAACGAGATTCTTCGTCGCGTTGCTCCTCAGAATGACGTTGTCAAGGAAACTGTCATTTCGAGCGCAGCGAGAAATCCATGGGATGCTGCTCGGGTGGGCGCAATTTCGAGAATAAATGTCATCCATATGCGACGATGTCATCATCCTTAATGTCATTGCGAGCCACAGGCGAAGCAATCTCTTTCATTCTTGTAGAGAGATTGCCACGTCGCCCTGATGGGCTCCTCGCAATGACAAATCGATGGTAGGGGCGAGCCGCCGGCTCGCCCTTAAAGGTCTGGAATACGGACATAGAACGGGCCGACACACGGGTCGGCCCCTAGTGCGCCTGCGAGCGTGCATGGACAGAGAGGTGAAAGTCCTCTTCAGGCATGCGCTCTCCGGCTTGTAACCGACTGTAACTGCGTCGCCGCGAGGCGGGGTGGAGAG
>JAUWFP010000052.1 GCA_030606845.1 Anaerolineales bacterium
AGGCAATACTCGACGATTACTTTCGCCAGATTTTCAATACGATAGTCGGCCATTCAGTTTCTCCTCTATAGAAATTTCAACCACACCAGCAGGCTACACTTTAAACTCACCTGATTCGTAGAACAGCTCCCCATCGGCGAAGATTTGACCGCCGTCGCGCATATCGCAGATCAAATCCCAGTGGATCGCGCTTTCGTTCTTCCCGCCGACCTCGGCGAAACCGAATCCGAGCGCCATGTGAATCGTTCCGCCGATTTTTTCATCGAAGAGGATGTTCTTAATGAAGCGGTTGATGCGTTTGTTGGTCCCGATGGCAAATTCTCCCAAGTAGCGCGCCCCCTTATCTGTGTCGAGCATGCTGATCAGGAAATCCTGGTTCTTCTCTGCGCTCGCCTCCACGACCTTACCCTTTTTAAATTTTAACTCTACCCCTTCCACCTCTCTGCCCTGGCGGATCGCCGGATAGGTGAAGCGGACCCAGCCATTCACCGCGTCCTCCACCGGACTGGTGAAAATCTCGCCGCTGGGCATGTTCTTTTTGCCATCCGAGTTGATGAAATCCCGTCCATCAATCGATACTTCCAGATCAACATGCGGACCTTTCACCGAGAGCAATTTCTTGCCCTTCAACCAATCCACGAGCCTTTGCTGCTCATCGTGTATCTTGTTCCACTCGGCGACTGGATCATTCGTATCAGAGAATGTTGTGCCGAAAACGTAGTCTGAAAATTCCTCGAGGCTCATCTCCGCGTCCTGTGCCACGGCCCGGGTTGGGTACAGGGTTATCACCCAACGCAGATCACCTGCAGCGGCGCGCTGCCGATAGATCTTTGTCACCTCTGTATATGCCCGCGCCCGCAGTTGCTGCTTCGCCGGGTCTACATTGCTCAAGCGGCGAGTGTTCGACTGGCTCTGGAGGACAACCATCACATCGAACTCTTCACGCACCATTTTGTCAAAACGATTGACGTGCTGGATCTGATCATCATTCCCTTCCGTGAAGAGGATATATTCCAGCGCTTCCGTCTCGGCGCGTGAGCGCAGCCCTCCAAGCAGAACATACGGATACCCACCAGCCGCCAGTGCCTGCCGGTAGACCTCCTCCGCCAGCGGCAGCGCCACCGGTTGGGTGAGGATGCCGACATGATCCCCGGGCTTAACCTCGGTGGAGTAATGGACGATGGTTTTGGCGAGGTTTGTTAAGCGAAAATCAGCCATGAAGTGTTTCTCCTTAAGAATAGGACGCGGTGCACAGGAAACTAGATTATAGTCCCACCCATTCTACAACCGCCATCCTAAGTGGGTTCATGCATGGGTGTTAACCAAAATATCGATGGGTTTTTCGGCTTTGGTCTTGGATAGAATATGGGGAATAACTTATGGGTCTTACCCAGGCTACAAACGGAAAATGAGAATGTATCCTGCGTTGGATTAGCCCCTACCATTCACCTTCGAGCACACAACCATCATTCAGAATAAGCTGCAATGAATAGCCCGTGGTTTCCGCCGCATATTCGAAGGTTATTGTGATGAAAGTAGATTTTCCTGCTTTAATCGTGTTATCGACGCCATCGACCCGGTGCAGCTCACCATCTCCCTCGGCGTCGCCTTTCCAGAGCACGAGTTCACCCAGTTGGATCTGTTCAGGAAGGCCGTTTGTCAGCAGCGGCCACCCCGGACTTATATCCTCCAGGTGAAAATCCTCCACGCCGGCATTGTCGATCAACCAGGTCACTTCATCCCCGGCCACACTCGGTTTGAAAAGCGCCAACCCCGGGCATGCGCTGGAAGTGATCGGTAACATCGGCGAGGTTGGGCTCGGCTCTGGTTCACTTGTGGCAGTGGAAGAAACCTCCGCTGAGGCAGTCTCGACGCCCCCTGTAGATGTCCCATCATTCGCAGAGGGGGTGAGCACCGTTGACCCACTACCCAGACCGCGCACCACCACGAAAGCGGCGATCGCCAGGACGGGAATTAATGCAGCGATAATCCAGCCGGCACCTCGACGCCGAGGGGCAATCTCGGGGGCTGCCGCGGGAGATGACACAGCTTCAACACGTTCAATGTAGGTAGTAGGCGCTGCGGCGATGCGCTCGAACTCCGGAAGAGGTTTCCCGGCTAAAGCAGCCTGGTAAGCCTCTTTCAAGGCCCTGACGCTCGGGAATCGTTTCTCCGGCTTTTTGGCCAGGGCTTTGAGAATCACGACTTCAAGGTCCGGTGGGAGATCTGGGCTGAAGCGGCGCGGGCGCGGCACCGGTTCCTGGATGTGTGCTAGGACGGTTGCCATAGGAGAACCTGAGTCGAAAGGCAGGCGCCCGGTCGCCATCTCATAAAGGATTACTCCCAGAGAATATTGGTCGGAACGGGCATCCAATTGTTCCCCTCTGCCCTGTTCGGGCGAGACATAGGCCGGCGTACCCATCAGCATTGAGCCGGTGAGACTGCTGTGCCCTTCGATGACCCGCGCTAATCCGAAATCCGTCAGGCATGCATTCCCTGAGTCGTCCAGAATAACATTCGATGGTTTTATATCTCTGTGGATCACACCATTCTCATGGGCGAAGGCCAGAGCATCCGCCAATTGGCCGATCCATCTTGTGCTTTCCTCACCCGAAATTGCCCCCCGCGCAATGCGCTGGTGCATTGTTTCACCACGGATTAAAGGCATCACAATATAAATGGTGCCCTTATACTGCCCATACGCGAGGACAGGGACGATATTCTCGTGTTTGAGTTGGGAAACCAGCTGCGCTTCACGCCGGAAGCGCTTAACGAAGCGGCGATCCGAGGTCATCGTCGGGGAAAGAACCTTTAGGGCAACTTCCTCTTGAGAGCGAGTGTCGACGGCGAGATAGACCGTCGCCATGCCTCCCTGGCCGATCCTCTCGATGATCCGGTAATGATCTAATGCCTGACCGATGAGTGAGCTCATATCAATCGTTTGTAAGGTCTGGGCTTTTATCGAACTATCATTCCATGTAAATACTGTGGATGCCAGAAAGCGTACCATGTGAAAGTGCTCTAAGCAAAGGGGACAAAGGTCGGGTCGGACTTATCAACGAAAATATCATCGCTTGAAACGGCATCAGGGGAAGCGTCCGCTACGCAAACTTGACATCCATTCGTGGATACTCTAGGATAACTAATACCAATATTAATCCTCTCGCATAAGACGATTCAATCATCGCTTGCTTCTTCACTACCTAGGGATCACAAGGGCGAGAGGAGTTCTGTCAAATCAGGCAAAACCGTAACATATCAACAGGAAGGAGGTGGCTTCCTCAACATTCTTCGATTCAATGCTCGTTGGTACAAAACCATCATCGTAATTCCAAATGGAGGAGACTAGATAATGCGTAAATTTTCATTACCCCTTGCAAGCCTAATAATCCTGGCTATGCTTCTTTCCGCGTGCGGCACGCCAAGCGGGGGTGAAATCGTAGAGGTTGAGGTCACCCGAATCGTAGAAGTTGAAGTCACCACAGAAGGAGATATTCAGGTTGTGAATGCACCCGGGTATGGTGAAATCTTGGCCCGAGTGCAGGAAAGAGGCCGCGTCGTATGTGCTGGTCGAACTGACCTGCTCGGTTTCGGATACCTCGATGACGATGGCCGCAACATCGGCTTCGATATCGACTTATGCCGAGCTGTCGCCGCAGCAGTCCTTGGTGATCCCGAAGCCATCGAGATTGTCCCTGTGACGGCAGCTGAGCGCGGTCCTGTGATTCAAACAGGCGAAGTCGATCTCTTGAGCCGCAATGTTACCTGGACTTCAAGCCGCGATTCCCAGTGGGGCAACTTCACAATCACGATGTTCTATGACGGTCAGGGATACATGGTCCGTGCGGACAGCGGCATCAAATCTCAAGATGACATGGACGGCGCCAGCGTTTGCGTCACCAGCGGTACAACGACGGAGAAAAACCTCGCCGCCGACTTCAGAGAGCGAGGGTTGGACTTTGAAGCTGTGATCTTCGAGGACACTTCCTCGGTCTACAACGCCTTCTTCGAGGGTCGTTGTGATGTCACCACAAGTGACCGCTCGCAGCTCGCAGCCATCCAAGCCGGCGCGGATAATCCGGCGGATTACATGATCCTGCCCATGATTATCTCCAAGGAACCGCTCACGCCTGTCGTACCCCATGGCGACGATCAGTGGTTTGACATCGTCAAGCTCGTCATGTACGCCCTGATCAATGCCGAGAATCCCGCTTATGGCCCCATCACGCAGGCAACGGTGGATGATGTTTTGGCTAGTGATAACATCAAGGGCAAGACAGTCCTTGGCGTCGAAGGCGATTGGGGTTATTCATCACTCGGCCTCGATGCAGATGCACTGGCAAATGCCCTCAGGGCTGTCGGAAACTACGGAGAAGTCTACAATCGCTACATGGGACCAGCTGGGATCGCGTTTACCTTACCGCGCGGTTTGAACGAACACTGGACCGATGGCGGGTTGATCTACGCTCCGCCAATCAAGTAGCAACGTCTCTCACAGATGAGCAGCCCGGAGAATATTCGGGCTGCTCAGGTTGTCTCTCATAAACGAATACAAACGGATGTCATCTTCGAATTCATACAGCAAATCCCAGGCTCGTAAAAGCATCCCCTTCTGGCGTGATGAGCGTGTGTTGATGGCGGCGGCTCAGGTGATTTCAGCAATCATCGTCATCGGCGCATTGATATGGATTGCGGTGAACGTGCTGGAAGCTGCGAAACTACGTGGGTTAAGCCTCGGTTTTGACTTCATCAACGACCCAGCGGGGTTCCCCATCAGTGAGTCGGTGATTCCCTATGATGATTCCTACACCTTCGGCACCGCCTTCCTGGTGGGGCTGCTCAACACTCTGAAAGTTTCAATCGTCGGTATTCTGTTGGCGACAATTCTCGGCACCATAGTAGGGCTGGCACGTCTCTCAACCAATTGGCTGGTCAACAAGATCGCTCTTGCCTACATCGAGCTTCACCGGAATGTCCCTCTGCTTGTTCTCCTTTTCATTTGGTACTTTGCAATCTTCAATAAATTACCTCCCGCAAAGGGAAGTCTCGAGCTCCCGGGTCCCATCTACTTAAACCAGCGCGGTTTGTACTTATCATGGCCACGACTTACGGAAACCGGAGGCGTGTTTGCAATTTCTCTCCTTGTTGGTTTGATTGTGGCAATCATTGTGTGGATTTACCTGCGGCGCCTGCGCGAGCGCAGTGGTCGTTCGACATACTTCGCCGGGGTGAGCTTCGCCGTCATGCTCGTATCTGCTGTTCTGGGTTTGGCGCTCTCGGCATGGCAACCGCTCTGGATTGATATCCCAGTTTTTGAAGGGTTTAACTTTACAGGCGGGCTCAGGCTCACCCCTGAATTCGGCGCGCTGCTTGTCGGTCTGGTCATGTACACTGCAGCCTTTATCGCTGAAGTCGTCCGGGCAGGGATCCAGGCTGTTAACCTCGGGCAAATGGAGGCCGCGAAAGCTGTTGGGCTTAAACCAATGCAAACCCTCGGGCTTGTCATTATCCCCCAAGCCATGCGTGTCATCATTCCACCACTTATTAGCCAAACCCTGAATCTGACGAAGAACTCAAGTCTTGCCCTGGCCATCGGCTACGCAGACCTCTTTAACGTTGGGCGCATCATGATTAATCAAGCCGGCAGAGCAGTGCCGGTCTTCAGCATGGTCATGGTGACATACCTGGTTTTGAGCTTGATTACGTCATTAATCCTGAACATCTACAACCGTAAAATTCAGATAAGTGAGAGATCCTCGTGACCGACGCAGGGAACACCCAACCGGCACCCGCCGATATTCGCCCCCCATCGCAGCTTAAGCCTATCGTGTGGGTGCAGCGCAATCTCTTCAACAACTGGTTTAATTCTGTTCTCACGGTGTTGGCTTTGGGATCGATTTACTTTATCGGGCGCGCTGTCCTCGAGTGGGCCTTCTTCACTGCCGACTGGAGACCGGTCACGCACAATCCAATCCTCTACCTCGTTGGTCAATATCCGCGGGATCAGCTCTGGCGAGTCGGCGCGAGCCTGCTTCTTGTATCATTCCTGACCGGCATGAGCTGGGGTAAATGGAAGGGCATCATGCGCTCCTTTGCCCTGCTGCTCGGGATCGGACTTGCGATCCTGGGGATCATACCTGCCGGCGGTCAGTTGGGCAGCCTGGCTGTACGAATATTTTTCCTGATCAACCTGCCGGCAATTTACCTCGGCTACCTGCTCGGCTCCCGAAAGTTTGTCACGGGCGGTTTGGTCCTTGCCGGCTGGCTGCTCTCATTCTCACTAATTCCCTTCCTCCTTCGAGGAACAGGGGAAGGGACCATGCTCCCCACCGTTGAGACGTCGATGTGGGGAGGCCTCCTAGTGACGCTCATTCTCGCCGTTGGCGGAATTTTGCTCTCGTTTCCCCTCGGCGTTCTTCTGGCCCTTGGACGCCGATCCTCGCTCCCCGTTATTAAGCTCTTCAGCATTGGCTTTATCGAAGGTATCCGCGGCGTCCCTCTCGTCACCATCCTCTTCATGTCATCAATTATCCTGGCTCTCTTCCTCCCCCCTGAACTCAGAATTGACCGACTTGTGCGAGCGCTCATCGGTATGACCATCTTCAGCGCAGCATATACAGCCGAAAACGTGCGCGGGGGACTTCAAGCCGTTCCTGCCGGTCAAATTGAAGCTGCAAAAGCCGTCGGTTTGAATAATTTTCAAACCACTTTATTCATCGTCTTACCCCAAGCCCTGCGGGCTGTAATTCCTGCCATCGTAGGGCAGTTCATCAGCCTTTTCAAGGATACGACGTTGGTCATCATCGTAGCTATCAACGAACTGCTGAATATCGGCAAATCCATCCTGCAGTCCGACGTAGAATTTCTTCAACTGCAATTCGAGGTTTTCATTTTCGTTGCCGCGGTCTTCTGGGTATTAAGCTATCTCATGTCCTTCGCAAGCCGACGGTTAGAAACCGCGCTAGGTGTCGGTGAACGTTAGCTGGAGTAAATAATGAGCGATCCAATAATCATCTGCCGTGATGTCGAAAAATGGTTCGGGGACTTCCAGGCCCTAAAAGGGATTAATATGGAAGTAAACAAGGGCGAAGTCATTGTGATTTTTGGTCCCTCCGGCTCGGGAAAATCAACATTCATCCGCACGATCAACCGCATCGAAGTGCATCAACGCGGTCAGATCATCGTCGATGGGATGGAACTCACACACGATGTCCGCAATATCGCTGCCATCCGCAGTGAGATCGGAATGGTCTTTCAACTGTTTAACCTGTTCCCTCACCTCAGTGTGCTGCAAAATATCACCCTCGCCCCTATCTGGGTACGTAAGTGGTCTAAGGATGAGGCGGAGGAGATTGCCCAACAACTGCTCGAACGAGTCGGTATTCCCGAACAAGCCTATAAATTTCCTGGACAACTATCAGGCGGGCAGCAACAAAGAGTAGCAATTGCGAGAGCGCTCGCCATGCAGCCCAAGATCATGCTCTTCGATGAACCGACTTCTGCCCTGGATCCCGAGATGATTAAAGAAGTGTTAGATGTCATGATTGAGCTCGCACAGTCCGGCATGACCATGATTGTGGTCACCCATGAGATGAGCTTCGCTCGTGCGGTTGCTGACCGGATGTTCTTCTTCGACGAGGGTCTCGTCGTCGAAACGGGAACTCCAGATGATATATTTAAAAACCCCCAAGAAGATCGTACCAAGCTCTTTCTCTCCCAGATCCTGACTACCTGAGAAAAAGACATTCCTTTAACCACAATTAGCGTGACAGGGCAGTGAGTTCGCTGCCCTGTTTTTTTATAAAGCCAGACCTGGAATCACCAAGCTCTACTTTCGGATTGAAGCGAAACTTCAGGCTTTATCAGACCCAACTCTGGAGTCCGCAAACTCAGCATTCCCCCAACCCTCGCTCACATTGCTAAAACAACTGGCCCTGCGTATGATTCCTACACCCTCTATTTCGAAAGGTGCTGAAAATGGCGAAAAAGATTTCCATCGACGAAACCTACCTTCAAGACGTCCTGGTCCAGCTTCTCAATATCCCCAGCCCGACAGGCTATACCGAAGCCGCTATCCAATTCACACAAGCAAAACTGGAAGAACTCGGGTTGACGAGCAGGCAAACGCCGAAGGGGACTCTGGTCGCAGAGTGGCCGGGAAAAACCGACAATAAGCCACGCGGGCTCACCGCCCATATTGACACCCTCGGAGCGATGGTGAGCGAGATTAAACAAAATGGTCGTTTAAAACTCTCACAGCTCGGAGGGTACGCTTGGAACTCGATCGAAGGTGAAGGCTGTCTTATCCTCACTCGCTCCGGAAGGAGCATTCGCGGCTCTGTGCTTTTAACGAAAGCCTCCGGACACATCCACGGCAAAGAGGTTGGAACCACCCCTCGAGACGGGGATACGATGGAGGTGCGAATCGACGAGCGCAGTCTCACGTTGGGTGAAACTGAGGATCTGGGGATAAGTGTGGGCGATTTTGTAGCTTTCGATCCTCGGGTTGAGAACTCACCCAGCGGGTTCATACGTTCTCGCCATCTGGATGACAAGGCCGGGATTGCCTGTTTGCTCGCTGCTGCCCAGGCGATGATCGGCGCCGATAAAAAACCATCCCAGCGCACAATACTCCATTTCAGCAATTACGAAGAAGTAGGCCATGGGGCTGCAGCCGGCTTACCCAGCGACCTTTTCGAGCTTGTCGCCATCGACATGGCGCCCGTAGGTGAGGGTCAGACATCGGATGAGTTCCACGTAACGATCTGTGCGAAGGATAAAGCTGGACCCTATCACCATAAGCTCACGCGCCAGCTCGAAGAACTCGCCCAATCGGCTGAGATTCCCTACAAAATCGACGTATACCCATACTACGGATCCGACGGTGAGGCGTATTGGCGAGCCGGTGGAGATGTTCGGGTAGCTTTGCTGGGGCCCGGTATCGACGCCTCGCACAGTTACGAACGAACCCATATCGACTCGCTGCGGGCAACAACACAACTCATCATCGCCTACCTCCAATCCTCGTGAGCCCTTCTAGCTCAGAAGCAGACCCTTTTTCACAGCCAGGGATTGAATTCCTGAGAGGCGCGCGCGATCAACTTCCTATCCTCCTGGGCGTCGTTCCCTTCGGAGTCATCTTCGGCGCTTTAGCAGTTTCAGCCGGCATCCCTGCACTTGAGGCGCAAAGTTTCTCGCTCTTCATCTTCGCCGGAAGTGCCCAATTCATCGCCGTCAGTCTTATCGCTGGAGCCGCCTCACCCTTCCTCATAATCCTGACCATCCTCGTGGTCAATTTGCGCCACTTGCTTTACAGCGCTTCGTTAGCGCCTCACGTTTATCACCTCTCAAACCTTTGGAAGATCTCGCTCTCCTGGCTCCTCACGGACGAGGCTTACGTCGTAGCCTCCGCCCGCTATCGCAAAGGCAGCCCCGAGTTCGCACATTGGTATTTCCTGGGGACGGGACTTACGCTCTGGGCTGCATGGCAATTGAGCACAACCCTCGGTATCGCCCTCGGCGCGTTGATCCCTCCAGGGATAGGGCTAGACTTCGCACTTCCGATCACATTCCTGGCCTTGATCCTGCCCGCATTGACCGATCGACCTACATGGGCTGCTGCCTGCGCAGCGGGTGCTTTTTCGCTTCTGCTCGCCAACCTCCCCTTCAAGCTAGGCTTGCTCATCCCCGCAGTCCTCGGCATTGGTGTCGGGCTTGCCGTGGAAATGCGGTCAGCAAAAGAAGGACACGCGAATGGAGATCCGGTATGAACCGGGCGGAGCTCTGGATGATCATCCTCGGCGGGATGGCCGTGACATACCTGATCAGGCTCAGCTTCTTCTTTTTCATCCCACCGGACCGATTACCTGAATGGTTCCGGCGTGGACTACGCTACATTCCCCCCGCTGTCCTGGCCGCGCTGATCGTCCCGGATCTCCTGCTCCTCGACGGAACCCTACATCTATCGTTCGCCAATCACCGCCTCGTCGCCGGGTCAATTGCCGCTCTGGTCGGATGGCGCACAGGCAACACCTGGCTTACGATCGTTTCGGGACTATTAACTTTTGGACTGCTCACACTTCTATGAGCGATCAGATTCGACCCTGGCATCCTGCCTGCTCATGGCGATGATACAATGCCCGGTATGAACGATCGATCCTCGCTCATGAAATACGCCTGGCTTTCGCTTGGCGCAGCAGTACTCACGATGGGGCTCAAGGCTGTTGGCTATCTCCTCACCCAATCCGTGGGTTTATTGTCCGACGCGCTTGAATCCGGCATCAATCTGGTTGCGGCGTTCACCGCTCTCACCGCGCTGCACATCAGCGCTCAACCCCCGGACGAGGATCATGCCTACGGTCACCAAAAAGTGGAGTATCTTTCCAGCGGCGCTGAAGGTGGATTGATCTCACTTGCGGCAATTGCAATCGCAGTTATGGCCATCCAGAGGCTGCTCAACCCACAGCCGATTGACCACCTGAGTATAGGTCTGCTAATCTCCGCTACAGCTTCAGTTATAAACTTAGTGACAGCTCTGATATTAATACGCGTCGGACGACGCGAACGGTCCATCGCCCTCGAAGCAGATGGCCAGCACCTGATGAGCGATGTGTGGACTTCATTGGGTGTCCTGATCGGGGTCGGAGCCGTTGGCATTACAGGGTGGCAGATCCTTGACCCCCTGGTCGCGTTGGT
>JAUWFP010000080.1 GCA_030606845.1 Anaerolineales bacterium
GTGTTACGCGTGGCGGGCAATGGAGAAGCGCGCTTAATCGCCGCGATCATGCTCAGCGCAGGCTTGATGTCCGCGTTCTTGAACAATGTAGGGGTGGTCGCTATAATGCTGCCCGTCGTTATGGATATCGCCCGCCGTACAAGGCGCTCTCCTTCGAAATTTCTCATCCCGCTGGCATACGGTTCTTTGCTTGGCGGCCTCACCTCGCTCATAGGAACCCCAGCAAATATCCTGGTCAATGAAGTCCTTTCCGACGCAGGATTGCAGACATTTAATCTCTTCGACTTCACACCAGTTGGTTTAACCCTGCTTATCACCGGCATTCTCGTCATGATTCTCATTGGGCGACATCTGCTTCCGGATAGAGATATTCATAAATCGCTTGCGCAAAGCCCACAAGAACTGCTTGAGGACGTTTATGACGTCGAGCAGAGGCTCTTTTTATTGGGTCTGCCTAAAGGGTCACCCCTCTCAGGCAAGTCCCTTGCCGAGAGCCGAATTGGTGCTGCGTTAGGGCTCCACGTGATCGCGATCTTGCGCGAAACTGAATCAGTGCTCTCGCCAATGGCCGGGACTGTGCTTCAAGATGACGATCGTTTATTAGTCGAAGGGCGCATTGAGACCGTTGTAGTTTTCCAGCACCAAAGCTTCCTTGACGTTTCTCGGGACACGCTCGATGTCGGTCAACTCTTCTCCGCTGAGACTTCCCTTTGTGAGGTCACCCTCGCATATGATCCCAACCTGATCGGACAAACGCTTGGTGAGAGTGGCTTCCGAGAGCGTTTCGGAGTGAACGTCCTCGCAATCAAACATGAGGGATTCGCCCAGCGTACGAACCTGCAAGGGAAGAGACTATTCGAGGGGGATGCTTTACTTATACAGGGATCAAACAAGCGATTGGAAGAAATCCTCAACTCGCCCGAATGGTCGAGTTTCCGAACCATGGATGTTGATGAAGTCAACGAGCGATATAAACTCTTCGAGCGCATTCGCATCATGAGCGTCCCGGAGGGATCGAGTCTATCGGGGAAGACACTCGCTGAGAGCCAGCTAGCGGATGCTTTTGGCATCGGCGTCCTGGGAATACGCTGCAACGACTATACGGACCTTACTCCAGATGTCGGGCACATCATCCAGGATGGTGACCAACTGCTCGTTGAAGTCTGGCCAGAAGATTTAAAGGTATTGCAGGGGCTAAAAGGTCTGGAAGTTATGCGAGGGGATTTGCCGGATTTGAGAACGCTGCAATCCGACCAGATTGGCCTCTGCGAAGTTGTCCTATCCCCTCATTCTACACTTGACGGGAAAACCCTGCGCGAGCTTCATTTCAGGGAAAAATACGGATTAAGTGCCCTCGCGGTATGGAGAGGAGGGAGACCGTATCGCTCACAACTACGCGATATGCAATTGCGTTTTGGCGACGCGCTTCTGCTTCACGGTTTACGCGACAGGTTTAAAGTCCTCGGCGCGGAACCTGATTTTCTAGTCCTTACCGAGGAAGCTCAACAAGCCCCGCGCACAGAGAAAGCCCCCTTAGCATTATTGATCCTGTTCGCTTTCATTGTGAGCGTTGTTATGGGATTCCTGCCCATCGCCTTGGCTGCAGTCATCGGTGCTACCGCTATGGTCCTTACAGGTGTCCTATCGATGGATGAAGCCTACAGGCATATTGATTGGAAATCAGTCTTCCTGATAGCCGGCATGTTGCCGCTTGGGATTGCCTTACAGCAGACCGGTGCCGCAGAGTTTGTTGCCCAAGGTCTTCTTGGCGCAGCAGGTAAACTTGGAGTCTACGGCATTATGGGCGGGTTGTTCTTGCTATCTGCCCTAACATCCCAGATCTTGCCCAACGCTGTTGTAGCGGTGCTTATGGCACCTATCGCCATAAGTGCATCACTGGAATTGGGGATATCACCGCTCCCATTCACAATGATCGTCGCGATCTCAGCATCTTCCAGCTTCCTCACCCCAGCCGCTCACCCTACAAACAGCCTGGTAATGGGTCCCGGCGGCTACCGCGTCACCGACTTCATCAAGATTGGCCTCCCACTGATCATCGTAATACTTCTTATTACGCTGCTCATCGTTCCATTCATCTGGCCGCTCTAATAAATCGAAGGGGCCGAGCCGTGTGTCGGCCGCCGCCATCAAGCAATCGATTCTTCTAACCTCCCGCAGGGTTGAAACCTGCGGGAGGTTTAAAGTTACCGCGCAAACATCAAGGCGCAGGCTGCGCCTACGACCGGAAGCAGAGCTTCCCGACGCTACATATTCGAGAGGCATTTCACAGAATTTGGAGTGAAGACGAATTAATGGGGTTGTTGGAAACGTCGCCTAGATTACTTCTCAGGCTTCTCTGTTTTCTCAGGATTTGCTGGTTTCTCTTTATCCTTGTCCTTATCAGGTTTATCTTTGTTCTGGCCGGGTGCAAAGTCGCTTGGCTTTCCGCCTTCATGGATAACCTTCAACACTTCCTGGGAATGGCTGGAGCGTTCGATAGCGTGATCAATCGCATCTCGAGCATGCTCAGGTACTTGTTCTCTCACCCGCTCTAAAACCTGGATATGCTTCTCATGCTTCGCCTGAATCTTAGCAAGGTCCAATTTGCCGGCGCCAATTTCGCCCTCTTGTGCGATCTCTTCGAGCGTGCTCATGGCGTCTTCAAAGCCCTCAAGGGCTATTCCGAGGTCATCGAAGCGCCCTTCTTCAGATAGCGTTACTGCCTCTTCCAGGCGGGAATCCGCGAACGTATATAGCAGCGCCATATCACCGTCTGTTGTAAAGCTGAGCGCTAATTGGATCTCCTCGCCCGCTCGCTTGACAGGGTAGAGAGAATCTCCCGGTAGGGCGGATGCGGAAGCCTGTTTCATCCCGATGCCGCTCCCGAAGAGCATGGCCGCGATCACAACGCCCGCAAGTACTGTTGACCAGCGACGACTGCGGAAATTAATGCGCCATGCTCGCCTGGGCTGAGGTTTCACGAATGAGGTTGAGGCCACGGAGGCTTTGACCCGATTCATAATCCGGAGTTTCGCGTTGCGAACAAACTGTGCATCCGGCATCTCGGGAGCAAGTGTTTCGTTCACTTGAATGGCAAGCGCGAGCAAAGGCTCCAGGACATCCTTCAGCTCAGGATTCTCCTGAACACAGTCCCGTAAGGTCTCATCCCCAGTTTGAACTCGGGAGAGACATTCATCGATTACCCAATCAAGCTTGTTGTTCATTGTCTTTTACTACCTGACGCTTCAGCGCCTTCATCGCTCTATGCAATAAGACCCGCACAGCGCCCTCGCTGCGTCCTATCCACTCTGCGCATTCCGTTGTTGAGAGCTCGAGTAACACCCGCAGCCGAATGATCTCTCGATACTCCTCCGGTAAAGCTTCCAGACCCACCCTCAAGCGATCCACTTGGTCCTGAATGACGATTATGTCATCAATCCTTGAGGGCGAAACGCTGATCTGGTCTGCGCTCTCTAGCGGTAGTTCTTCCTCCTTCTGCCGGTAATGATCCACCAGCAGATTGCGAGCGATCTGGTACAGGAAGGCAGAAAATCGTAAGCCTTTCTCTTTGTAACGACTGAGCGATTCGAAAGACCGTAAAAAAACGGTCTCTGTGAGATCCTCAGCGGTTCGGTCCTCAGCAACCCGAGTACGAATGTATCGATAAATCGACTCGAGGTAGCGTTCGTACAGGCAGCCGAAGGCCTCTACCTCACCCCGCTTTGCCCGTTCGATCAAACGAGCGTCATCCAGTGTTTGAATAATCTCTTCACTCATATTAACGTTAAACCCAATAAAATGTTACATGGCTTAGCCGTGTACGGGTAGACCCCTAATGCTCCTACGTGTGCAACTGAAAAATCCATGAGAGCGGAACCTATCTAACGCATCAGCAGCGAGTAATGTTCCTTACCCTTTGGAGAAAGCGCTGGGACGATTACAATAGAATCCTGGTACAAACCTTATTTTTGAGTCAACGAAAGTAACCCAAGAGGAGAACAACGAGGATGTCGATACTACGGCTCCTGAATGAACATCAGAGTGCGATCTGGCAGCGAGAGAGAGATCTCATTCGCAGATTGCTTCATATCCTTGACGGCTGGGAGATCGAAACGAGCGATAGCGAGCACCTACATCAGGCTCTCGATCAACTCAACGAACTCTTCCTGCTCGTCGTCGTCGGTGAATTTAACAGTGGGAAATCCGCGCTCATCAACGCCTTGCTTGGAGAGACTTTTCTCAAAGAGGGTGTAACGCCGACGACGGATAGGATATACATCGTAAAATATGGCGAACCAGGAAATCCGGAGTTCATAAGTGATGATGTACGCGTTGTTCGTTATCCTGCGGAGATCCTGCGTGAAGTCCACATCGTCGACACCCCGGGGACAAACGCCGTCATGCGCCATCACGAAGCCATTGTGCGAGAGTTCGTCCCCCGCAGCGATATGGTTATCTTCGTCACTTCGGCTGATCGACCCTTCACCGAGAGTGAACGTGAATTCCTGGAAAACATCCGTAAGTGGGGCAAAAAAGTCGTCGTGATCATCAATAAAATCGACATTCTTCAGGATGCTGAAGCCATTGATGAAGTCGTTTCCTTCGTCAGCAATCAAGTTCAGCGCTTGCTGGATTTCGAGCCCGAACTCTTCCAACTCTCTGCACGCGAAGCACAGCAAATGAAGGCGGACGACTCGGATTCAATACAAGCGCAAGGATTTCAACGCTTCCAGGAATATCTGCAAGAGACACTTTCGAAGGAAAGTATCATCAACTTAAAACTACTTAATCCACTCGGCGTGAGTTTGAAAATCGCCAGGCAATACAAAGACCTCGCTCAGAAACGAGTGGATGTATTAGCGGATGATTCAGCTACGCTGCAGAAAGTACAGGTCCAGCTCGAGCTCTTTGAAAGCGACACTCAGGCGGAGTTTGGACGCCACCTGGATCGAATTGAAAAGGAATTGCTCTCGATGCGGATGAGAGGTGAGGAGTTCCTCGACGACCGATTGCGCATCCTAAAAATCCGCGACATGCTCAATTCGAAGAAAATGCGTGCTGCCTTTGAGAGCGATGTCGTTGGTGATACTCCGCAGCAAATTGAACACCACGTCGAAGAAATCATTGACTGGCTGGTGGAACGGGAGCTGCGTCAATGGCGGCTGATGGCGGATGAGCTAGGAAGGCGAAAGGAAACCGAGGCGCTCCGCGATGCAGCTAAACAAGCTGCGAGCGGTTTTGCATACAACCGTCGTCAGCTGCTGGATAGTGTGGGAGCGCAAGCGGATCAAGTTATCACAAGTTTTGACCAGAAAGCCGAGGCCGCTCGTTTGACAGATTCCGTTCGTGAATCTGTCGCTCTGGTCGGGTTGGTTGAAGTAGGCGCCATCAGTCTTGGGCTAATCCTCAGCGCTGTTCTCACCACCGCTGCCGCGGATGTCACGGGGATCCTCGCTGCAGGCGTCTTAGGTATCCTAGGTCTGGCCGTTATCCCCTACCGCCGTAATCAGGCGAAGCGAGAATTCCGGCAGAAAATGTCGGAATTGCAGGTATCGCTGCGTGAGGTTCTAACAGAGAATTTCCAGCGCGAGCTTGAACGCTCGGTCGGACGCCTGCGTGAGGCGATTGCCCCCTACCGAAGGTTTATCCTCAGCGAGGAAGATCAATTGAAAGGTGTACTCTCAGAGCTTGATGACACCGAAGTTGAGTTCCAAAGCCTGAAAGAGGAGATTGAGCGTTAGACCCATTAATCCTTGGGCATTGAAACTGCCAATCCTGCAAGTGAAGATTTGACGTTTTCATAATTAAATACGAACACGCCTCCAATGAAATTCGCTGGAGGCGTGTCATTTTATCTTACTTAACCGGTTCTCCTTCTTTCAATTTATCTCAGAATTTAACTGACGCTCCTGCCCTTTAAACGATAATGCGTATCGGAGCTGAATTTGTGGTGGAAATAAATCAGCGATCAACCACCGGAGGCGCTGTAGGTTCCCATTAACTCCGTCTCCATAAGAATGTGGCCTTCCATTGCCGCAAGCACACCCTCTTTAGTCGCGCTCTCATCCAGCGTGAGCGATGTGTCTAACGCGTAGAGCTTGAAATAATAGCGATGGACGCCACTCGGTGGACAAGGGCCACCATATCCCACCCTCCCCCAACTGTTGGTCCCTTGCTGGCTGCCATCGGGAAGTTCGGCATCTGCAGGCAGGTCAACATCTAGCGCCGTTGCATTTCCGGGGATATTGAAGAGAACCCAATGGACCCACATACCCACGGGCGCATCGGGATCATCCATGATCAAAACCAAAGAGGTCGTGTTGTCAGGCGCTCCGCTCCACGCAAGTGGAGGCGAAATATCGTCCCCATTACATGCATATTTTGATGGGATCGGTTCGCCCTCAAGAAAAACCTCGCTCGTAATGATGAACTCTTTCTCACTCTGAATTGGCTCAGGACTTTCAGTTGGTTCAATCACAGGTTGTTCAACTTCCTTTGTCGCTTCAAGGGGTATCGTTGGTGGCTCAGTATTGACCGGTTTACTAGCCGGTTCCGACTGGCACCCGCTGATAATTGCGGTTATCAGTAGAAGCGATCCGAGCATCATCACGAACTGGTTTCGTTTGAGCCACATACGCTGCACTCCTTTGCTTGTCTAAAACATAAGATTTGACGAATATATATTCTTTAGTATCTTATGACAAGGGTTCCAAATACCGTGCGTCCCATGCTTATGAATACATCCCACTTACCACTCCACTGCATTTGGTGATTTCGAATCCACCCAATAATTCATCTCTTGCCGTCTGGGAAAACGCCCGTAAATGGCTATGCAAAGCATTGGCGTTGCACATTGCAATCATGTTTCCTTGATAATAAGTCCAACCATCAACCACTTTTCCTATATCGATCCTGCCGAAAAGCTGTCACAAAATAGTCACAGAAGAAACTATATAATAGACGTTGAGGAATATCTATGTCCGCTCGGACCAATCAATACACAATTCTGGTAGTCGATGATGAGCCGTCAATCGTAGATGTCCTGCGGTACAACCTGGAGAAAGCTAACTTCTCAGTTCTCGTCGCCCGCGATGGAGAACAAGCGCTTGAACTCACACATGCAAGGCATCCAGACTTGATCGTTCTGGATCTCATGCTTCCGGGGATTGACGGACTGGAGGTTTGTCGAAGCCTTCGCAAGGAAGACAATATCCCCATCATCATGCTCACGGCAAGAGATGAGGAGATCGATCGGGTCGTTGGCTTGGAACTCGGGGCAGACGATTATGTTGTTAAGCCCTTCAGCACTCGTGAACTAATCGCGCGCATAAAATCCGTGCTACGCCGAGCTCAAGCTTCAGAGATCAAAAATGAAACAACCCTGCAAAAGGGTTCGCTCTCGATGAATCTCGACAAACATGAGGCGCACTGGGATGGGCTACTTCTAGAGCTTTCCGCCCTGGAGTTTGCTCTCCTTGAAACCCTTATTCGTAACGAGGGGCACGTCCTGACTAGGGAGCAATTGCTCTCCACAGTTTGGGGTTACGATTTTTTTGGGGATACTCGCGCGGTAGACACAGCCGTACGGAGGCTGCGCGCTCGCTTGCGTGAAGTAGATCCACTCGCCGCCGACTCGATCGCAACCGTTCGAGGTGTGGGATATAGACTCGATGCCTGAGGATAGTTCAATGAAATCCCTGCTGCAGCGTCATCCCGTTTTTACCTGGGTGCGAAGCTTGAGAAGCAAAATCCTGCTCAGCCATCTAGCAGTGATCTTCATCGCCGCGATCATCACAAGTTTCTCGCTGCTCTCTCTCGCAGAATCTTATTTCTTGAACGCGCTTGAAAACAGCCTTATCTCCCAAGCCCACGTAATCACGCAGAGCCTCTTACCTCAACTGCATATCGAAGTGCCGGACCCGCAAATCGGACAGGCCTTCAATGCAATTCAACAACAGGTCATCGACAATCTCAATGTTCAGGTCATCGCTCCCTCCGACCTGCTCGAAAACGAGACTGCATCACCACTCTCGAACGCGGAATTGAACAGCCTGCGAGAGTTTACGATCGAGCTCAGCTCCACAATCGAAACCCGATTTCTGCTCATCGACCAGGAGGGGGAAACCGTCATCTCATCTGCAGATCTCGACCTGGAACCTTATAAGGAGATTCCCGCCACGCAAGATGCTTTCGATGGCCAGATCACCAGCAGCGTAGAAAAGATCAAGGAGGAGGACTGGCTCTTTGTCGCCACCCCCCTGCTTCAACAAGACGAAACGGTGGCCGTCCTTCTCCTCG
>JAUWFP010000093.1 GCA_030606845.1 Anaerolineales bacterium
CTAAGGGGAAGCTACAATTTTTGTTGACCTACAAGGGGAAGGCTGAGCTACCTGGGGGTCGTAAGATCAGCCGCATTGTTCGCGTCGTCGCTGATGAGCGGGGACGGATCATAAAGATGAGTACATCAAAATAGCCATGGATGAATATCTGATCAACTTCAACTCGTATGTAAAACTCGCTTTTTGGAAGGTCGCCGCTAGCCTTACCGGGGCCGCGGTCCGCAACCAGCGAACCTTCAACCGTGTCTTGTGGGTAGCCCCCATTGTCCTCGCCGCGGTCCTCGCCTACATGTTTGGCAGGTTGTTTGGTGCAATTCTAATACTGGGGTTAGCTGCATAGCAAACCCACTGTCATTGCAGGCCAAAGTCGCCCAGAGTACAATCCGGGCGACTTTCTGTTACCCTTGAGACCTATCGGTTAAGTCATGCGAAGTCGTTTGCCAGTTGTGCTCTTCGTTCTAATGATGTTGGTCTGCTTCGCGGCAGGCGCTATTAGCGTGCTCCTTCAAGGTGAAGAACAAGATACGATCCCTCAATCAACGCCTTTCGAATCCATTGAAATCGCACCTACCGCACCCATCCAGAGCGGCGCTGTCTCCATTCTCGTACTGGGAGTTGATGAGATCAAACAGGACAAGCCAAAGATTCTCTCCATCTGGTTTATAAGCTTCCAGCCCCCTGATAGAAAGATCCAACTCCTGGGAATACCTACGGACCTCCTTCTTCCGGACACCGACATCCCTCTAAGCGAGGCCTTCTCGCTTTGGGAAGCACCGGATTACGGAGCCGATTTCATAACTGCGATGGATCATTTCTCCCCAAATCCCATCTTGGGTATCGCCGTTCTGGATGAGGAGGGATTCAGCGCCCTTATCGACTACATGGGCGGCTTCTCCTTGGACGATCAGCGTTACGATGGCGCTTCAGCGGTTGGCACACTGCGATTGCTTGCAAATCAACCGCTTATCGCTCTCAAGCTGCAAGCACAAATCCTGCGCGCATTGAGTGTGAAAGCACCGGATCTTGGTAAAACACCCGAGCTCACGCCGCTCACGCTCCTTCTCCCAGAGCATGCTTACACATCCCCCTCACCGGCACAATTAGCGACACTGGCAAGCCCCCTGCTCCCGCTGCGAGCGGATTTAATTGAGATCACTATTTATAAGACCACACCATGATCCAATTCACGGAACGCTCCGAGACCCCTTTTAATCATGAAAAGAACAATCCCACTACCCCTAGCAAGATCTGTAATATTTCGAAAACAATTTCTTTGCTTTCACCATGAAGTTCTTGCATATTTACGAGACTCCGGCTATTTTATAAGCGTCTGTATCCCAAATTAGAAGAAAACGTGTTTGCGAACCAACAAGTCTTCTTCGTAAAAAGTTGAAGGAGGTGCAATACCGATCTGAACTCACCATCGTAGATCTTCAGAAATTTCAAAATTTATCAGGAGGAAGAGATGAAGAAATTAGGACTAGTTTTGACACTTACCATCCTTGCGGTTCTCCTCGTCGCGTGTGGAGCACCGGAAGTTGGAGAAGTTAGGATCGCAATCGAGAACGCCTACCTGCCGTTCAACTACATCGATCCCATCACGAAAGAACCCACGGGTTGGGATTATGAAGTCTGGGATGAGATCTGCGTTCGCATCAACTGCACGCCTGTCTACGTCGAGGCTTCCTGGGAAGGCATGATCCAGGCCGTCTCTGACGGTCAGTTCGATGCCGCTGCCGATGGCATCACGATCACAGAAGACCGTGCCGAGATTGTCGATTTCTCGATTGGCTACATCAGCCTGGACCAGCGCTTACTCGTGCGCATCGATGAGGATCGCATCGAGAGCATTGAGGATATCGTCAATGACGAGAGTCTGAAGTTGGGCACTCAGACCGGAACAACGAACTATGAGACTGCTTCAACGTACCTGCCTACTGATCGCATCGAGGCTTTCGAGCAGTTCCCCTTCGCCGTCCAGGCGCTAATCGCCGGTGACGTCGACGCGGTTATCATCGATGAGGTCGCGGGACAGGGTTACCTGGGCGTTAACGCCGATGTACTCAAGCTCGTGGGGCCTTCGCTCTCCAGTGACCAACTCGGTTTCATCTACCCCAAGGGTAGTGATCTCGTCGAGCCTGTAAACGAGGCACTCAAGGAAATGATGGCAGATGGCTTCCTGGATGCGTTGAATACAAAGTACTTTGGAGCATCCTTCACCATCACCTACGACGATCTTTAAGATCACCGCACGCCCTACATGATCGGTAATTAACCATCTAAGGCACATTGACAACCGGTGTGCAGAGAGCAAAAACTGCGCACCGGTTGTTGTATACCCTGGGAGCAAAGCGTGGCGGAACACAGCACAGAACCCACTATCCAACCGGATCAACCCTCCACAGACCTTAAGGTAGATCGAGAAACTCGCGTTCAAGATCTCCCCTGGTGGTTTGTGGCGTTAATCCTTATCGCCATCTTCGCCAGCCTCATGATTTATAATAACGAAAATTATCGAGATGCTTTCAATTTCATTCGTATTGGCCTTAAGGTCACCATTCAAACCTCCCTGATTTCTTTTGCGATTGCACTGGTAATCGGACTGCTCGCTGGTCTCGGGAGGATTTCACGTAATGTATTTATTAAAAATGCCGCTCGTCTTTACGTTGAACTTATTCGGGGCATACCCATGCTCGTCCTCATCTTCTTCATCGCCCTGGTTGGCGTCCCCATTGTCGTAGAGGGCATCAATTCCTTCGGTCTTTGGCTCGGATCAAAGGGACTCACAGGAGCATCGGCTGCTTTCGCTCTATTCAGCAACCAATCCATCCCCATGAACGTACGCGCCATCGTCGCGCTATCCGTCACGTACGGTGCATTCCTGGCCGAGATATTCCGCGCAGGGATTCAATCCATCGGGAGAGGTCAGACGGAGGCCGCGCGCTCGTTGGGCATGAGCTACGGTCAAGGAATGCGTTTTGTAATTCTCCCCCAGGCAATAAGAAATGTGTTGCCCGCTTTGGGTAATGATTTCATCGCCATGGTGAAGGATTCATCGCTGGTGTCAGTGCTCGCTGTCCGCGATATCACGCAAGTCGCTCGCCTTTATGCGGGCGGTACTTTCCGCTTTCGGGAAGCATATGTAACCCTGTCCGTTATGTACCTGACCATGACGATTGTCCTCTCGCTGGTTGTCCAGGCAATTGAAAGGCGGCTTCGCAAAAATGACTGACGCGCAACACATTATCGTGGTCAAGGATCTCCATAAGCATTTCGATCAGGTTCACGCCCTGAACGGCGTCAGCTTGAAGGTTGAACCCGGCAAGGTCATTGTGATCATCGGTCCCAGTGGATCGGGGAAATCAACCTTGCTTAGATGCGTAAATTACCTGGAAGTCCCGACGAAGGGAGAGGTCTGGATAGACGGCGAGCTGCTTACATCGGATCAAAATCATCTTAATAAAGTACGTGCGGAAATCGGTTTAGTATTCCAGCTCTTCAATCTTTTTCCTCACCTCACAGCGATGGAAAACGTCACCCTCGCACAAAAGGTTGTACGCAAACGCACTAAAGCGGAAGCTGCTGAGATTGCCATGAAGCAATTAGAAAGAGTGGGCATACCTGA
The DNA here is from genome assembly GCA_030606845.1 of Anaerolineales bacterium. Taxonomy (GTDB): domain Bacteria; phylum Chloroflexota; class Anaerolineae; order Anaerolineales; family E44-bin32; genus E44-bin32. The sequence goes on from JAUWFP010000093.1 coordinate 3,626, forward strand.
AAAGGCTGATGTATACCCTTCTCAACTCTCAGGCGGTCAGCAGCAGCGTGTGGCAATTGCACGCGCTCTCGCTATGGACCCCAAGATCATGCTCTTCGACGAGCCCACTAGCGCGCTTGATCCGGAGATGATTAAAGAAGTGCTAGACGTCATGCTCGATCTCGCCAAGGAGGGCATGACAATGCTGGTTGTTTCGCATGAGATGGGCTTTACCCGCGCCGCTGCAGATGAAATAGTCTTCATGGATGAGGGGCTCATTGTTGAACACACAACCCCCCATAACCTTTTCGCCAACCCGAAGGAAGAGCGAACGAAGCTCTTTCTATCTCAGATCCTGGAACATTAATCAAGAATGGTCAGGAGACCGTGTACTCCATCACTGGTCTGGAATCGACCCTTGTTGGATGGCTCCATCACTTTCCTGGCTAGCTTTTTCCTATTTACTTATTATCGGGGATGCGCTGACGCGGGGGCTGAAAACGGGGTCCACTATCCAATTAACGCAACAAGGCCACCCTATGGCGACCTTTCGGTAGTGCGCTGGGCGGGACTTGAACCCGCACGCCTTGCGGCACATGATCCTCAACCATGCCTGTCTGCCAATTCCAGCACCAGCGCGATTTTGGTTAGAACCGCGGTATTATAGCCCACACACCTTGAATGTCAAACTTTTTTATCTGCAGTCAGAGATGATGCGATCTCAGGTGCACAAAGAGGCGTCAAGTTCGTAGCGATGGATCTGACCCTATTCCAGGGTAAGCAAGGAGGTTGTTGGAATGCGAATAATCCTTGATGCGATGGGAAGCGACACACACCCTGGTCCGGAAGTACATGCCGCGCTCGAAGCTTATAAACTCTGGGGTGAACCGATCTTACTCGTCGGTCCAAAAGCTGAATTGGAGGCTCTCATCGCCGATATTGGCGGTGACCCGAACGCAGTTAAGATTGTCCACGCCCCAGAAGTTCTGAAGATGACGGACAAACCAGCCAGAACTGCCCGCGGAAAGACTGAAACTTCGATGGCTGTCGGCATCGACCTCCTCAAAGAGGGAAAAGCCGATGCGTTCGTCACCGCAGGCAACACCGGCGGAGCAATGGCAAATGCTCTATTCCGGCTTGGGCGAATCCGTGGTGTTAAACGCCCAGCACTCGCTGCAACCTTTCCCGTTCAGGGAGGTTCTGCCGTGATGCTCGACATCGGCGCGAACACAGATTGCCGACCGGAATATTTGTTTCAATTCGCCGTGATGGGAGATGTGTATGTCTCTCAAGTATTCGACAAGAAATCCCCGCGAATTGGTTTGCTCTCAAACGGCGAGGAACCAGGGAAAGGCAATATGCTTGTCAAGGACACCTACCCGCTCCTGGAGGCCTCTGGGATGAATTTCATCGGTAATATAGAACCGAAAGAAATCTTCGCCGGGAATGTAGATGTAGTAATCTCTGATGGTTTCGACGGGAATGTGTTTATTAAAGCTAGTGAGGCTGTAAGCAAATTCCTCATTGACATTATCCGTGATCAGATCCGTTCCAGCGCCATCTCCTCAATCGGAGGCCTGCTCGCTAAACCCGCTTTTTCTCATGTTCGCAAGCTTCTTGATCCAGCGGAATATGGTGCAGCGCCACTTATGGGCGTAAATGGTCTCGTCTTTATCGGCCATGGACGATCTAATACGAAGGCGCTTGTCAATGCTATCCGCGTTGCCCGTCAGGCGGTCGAAGGTGAAGTGTTAGAAGCAACGCAGTCAGCGATCAAAGAACGATTAGCTGCTAAATAGGAGAGCGTCTCTTGAATAACAACCTAAAGACCAGCAAAACCGTTGTGATCACCGGTATTGGGTTGGTCACATGTCTGGGATCTGACAAAGAGACCTTCTGGAATTCCATCCTGCAAGGTAAGTCTGGGGTACGGAGAATCACACAATTCGATTCCAGTGATCTGCCCTGCCAAATTGCGGGGGAGATCCCCGACTTTGATCCTTCTCAATTCATACCTGCGAAAGAAGCTCGGCGGATGTCGAGATGTTCTCAGATTGGCTTGACTGCGGCGATCAAAGCTATGGATGACGCGGCCCTTCCCCAAGAGAGCCCGCAACCCGAACGTGTGGGCGTTTACTTTGGCACAGCCATTGGAGGGTGGGACCGAGGCATGGAAGGAGTTTATGCACTTCGAGAGAAGGGATTATCCAGGGTTAATCCATTCGTTCTTCCAGCCACTCTTGCGAATATGCCTGCGTTCCATGTTGCCAAATATTTCGGAGCGCATGGACCTAACATCACAATCTCAACCGCCTGTGCCACAGGTGCCCAAACTGTCGGCGAGGCGGCACAGGCGATCCGAAACGGATGGGCAGATATCATAATCGCCGGGGCCACAGATGCACTCATTACGGACTACATTATCGGGGGTTTCTCTGCCATGCGTGCCATCCCGACAAGCTTCAACGACTCTCCGGAACAAGCTTCGCGGCCCTTCGATGAAAAACGAGAGGGGTTTGTATATTCGGAGGGGTCGGCATGTCTCATTCTCGAGTCGCTCGAACACGCGAAAAACCGCGGTGCAAGAATCTACGCCGAGATCGCCGGATACGCTTCATCAAGCGATGCCTTTCATATCGCCGCGCCCGATCCCGAAGGAGCTGGCGCGATGCGAACGATGAGCCTTGTATTACAGAACGCCGCTGTTCATCCTGAGGAAATTGATTACATAAACGCCCACGGAACTTCCACTCCGGCAAATGACAGCACAGAAACCATCGCAATTAAGAAACTCTTCGGTGACCGTGCATACCAGATCCCAATTTCCTCAACGAAATCAATGGTCGGACATGCGATGGGCGCCTCGGGCGCGATCGAAGCGATCGCGTGTGCTTTGACCCTAGACAACGGCGCAATCCACCCAACGATTAATTACGAAAACCCGGATCCTGAATTAGATCTCGATTACGTGCCCAACGAGGCCAGGCAGATTCAGGTAAATACAATTCTCTCCAACTCTTTCGGCCTTGGGGGACAAAACGCCTGTCTTGTACTTAAACGCTGGGAGCACTAAATGCGGCTATATCACAACGAACGTCTCATTAAGCGGAACAAATTCCTGGGGAGAACAATGATGTTTGGCGGATTGGGAGCATCATTCGCCGCGGTGATCATCGTCTTCCTCCAACCCACGCTTCTTTCTCTAGCTTTTGGTTTAATGCTGGCAGGTGGTCTCTTCTCGCAACTCGGCACAGCCGTCCACAATCGTTTCGGTCGCAGCCCCCGAATAGACGAGGTCCTTGACGATTCACTTAAAGGGCTGGGCGACAACTACACCATGTTTCACTATTACCTGGGCACTAGTCACGCTCTCTTCACACCTGCAGGCGCATTCGCGCTTATACCCAGAGATGAAAAGGGCGAGGTTCGCTATGAATCGGACCAGTGGATTCTCAAACTTGGTAAGCGCAGATTCGGACGGAGCCAAAAAGTACTTAAAGATCTTAAGCGCAACGCTGCACGAGAAACGAATGCGTTGAAACGAGCGCTATCCAAAAAACTTCCCAATTCTTCCGAGATACCCGTCAACCCTCTCCTGGTGTTTATCGCCGATGAAGCGACTCTCAAATTGGATGGTTCACCCATCCCGGCTTCTCATTGTAAGAAACTCAAGTCATACCTTAGACGGTTGGAACGTAGTAAATCTTTGACCGCCGAAGAAATTCATCAATTGGCAAGGTCATACAATCTAACCCCTGACGATGCAGACTAGGTTGTTATCCAGATTAAGAAACTGTAAACATCCATGTCTTCATCAATAATTCGATAGGGGTAGGAAGGACCGGTTGAGTTCCCGGTCCCTCCCCCCTCCGAACCGGACGTGCGGATCTCCCGCATCCGGCTCTCCAGTCGGTGGTTCACCTCTTAGAGGATTGACTGGCGTCTGCAAAGGCTGTGACTAAGGAGAACAACCCTTGCTCC
>JAUWFP010000145.1 GCA_030606845.1 Anaerolineales bacterium
TCGGAACACATTCAATTAGCGGAGTTTGTCGCCTGGCACGTTGGGCAGCTCCTGGAGAACCGTCGTCTCTCGCGACGCATCGCTAGTTTGGAAGCACAACGTGAACTGACCCGTATGCAGGATGATTTCATCTCAACCATCTCACATGAACTGCGAACACCGCTGGGGTTCATTAAAGGATACGTTACAACACTCTTGCGTGAGGACACAGAGTGGGACGAGACAAGCCGGGATGATTTCCTCAAAATCATTGACGATGAAGCAGATCGCCTCAGCGAACTCATCGACAACTTATTGGATTCATCCCGATTGGAAAGCGGAACTTTAGGTATGACTTTCGAGCCAGCTCGCCTCGGTCCTGTCGTTCGGGCGATGATACAAAGAGTCGAGGGTGCCACTCCAGAAATTGAGGTCATCACGGAGATGCCTGATGACCTCCCGATTCTCGAGATCGATTCAACGCGCATCGCCCAGGTACTGGACAACTTCCTTACCAACGCCTCGAAATACGCGCCCGGGGCAAAGGTGTATATTAAAGTAGATGCCGATGATGAACGCGTGCGCGTCGAAGTTCAGGATGAAGGTCCTGGAATTACTCAGGAGCATCTTTCACACCTATTCGAGCGATTCTACCGAGTCCCAATAAACGCTGCCACGCGCGGCACGGGCCTTGGGCTTTACATCTCTCGTAAGATCATTGATGCGCATGGCGGTGAAATAGGAGTTGAGAGTATAGTAGGGGAAGGGACGAGTTTCTTCTTTACGCTCCCCGTTAAAACGATAAATATTGAGGAGCAGGAGGGCGAATATGTCTGACCCGAAAATGATTCTGGTCGTCGATGACGAACCACGTTATCTGAGCCTTGTGGAAATCAACCTTGAAACTGCGGGGTATGCAGTGATTACGGCAATGAATGGGCAGCAGGCTGTCGATGCTGTCGCCGAACACAAACCGGACATCGTCCTCCTCGACGTCATGATGCCGGTTATGGATGGCTTCACAGCTTGTGAACGCATCCGCGAATTTTCGTCCATCCCTATCATAATTCTCACCGCGAAGGGGGAAGAGCGCGATCGCGTGCGAGGGCTCGATGCAGGTGCCGATGATTACATCATCAAACCCTTCTCGGCGCAGGAACTGCTCGCCCGAGTCCGCGCCGTGCTGAGGAGAGCCGAGCGTGAAACCGTTGAAGGGTTCCATGAACCTCTTTTCAAGCACGACGGATTAGAGTTGGACCTTGCGCGCGCACAGGTCAATGTAGATGGGGAGGAGGTCGCCCTCACTGCGACTGAATATCGTCTACTGCAAACACTGGCCAACAACACTGGCCGAGTGCTCAGCCCGGAAGATCTGCTGATGTCAGTCTGGGGAGACGAATACAAAGATGACAAGGAAATTCTTTGGGTTTGCCTCAGCCGGCTTCGCCAAAAGATCGAACCCGATCCCAAGAACCCCGTACATATCATCACTAAACAAGGGATTGGATACATGATGCCCTCAGTTGAAGAGCACTAGACCCCACGGGTAACGCTGGAATGCCGATACCTTCATTGCTCGTTATTGAACCTGATCGTAAGACCTCCGTCTTTATCCACCATATGCTCACGCAAGCGGGCTATGCAGTTCAGGTGGTTCCAACGGGTAAGGAGGGGTTAATTGCAGCCTGGAGCGAGTCGCCTGACATCATCGTCACCGAATTAGATCTCCCAGATATCGATTTTGTTGAACTCATCCAGAAGTTCAAAAAAGATCAGCGCACGAGCCGGACCACCCTAATCGGCTTCACCCAGCTTAGCGCGCCCGAAGCCACCGTCGCCGGCATAGATGCAGGTCTGGACCACATCATCATCAAACAAACCGACGCTGTGGAAGTTCTGATTAGCTACCTGACGGAAGGACAGCGAGATGATGCAACGGAGAAAAACGCCCCAGTAACTTCCCATCTCGCTCAAGTGATCGCCTTCCTGGGGGCGAAAGGCGGGGTTGGGACATCTTCTATTTGCATAAATATCGCCCACCTTATCTCACAAGCTGTCGGACCAGGCAAGACCGTTGTTCTCGACCTCGTCCTGCCGATTGGGTCCCTGAGCGAAATCACCGGAATGGTGGGGCCACCGAGTGTCGTCGACCTGACGGAACTAGAACCAAGCCAGCTCACCCATGAATATCTGCGCGAGAATCTCCTAACTCCACAGGGGTGGGATACCAAGTTCATCCCAGGAGCCAGCAGCCCGGACCAGGCAGAGAGATTGAACGCGGACCGACTAGCACCACTTTTACAATCGCTCCGCTCCACATACGAATACGTGATTGTTGACCTGGGGCGCAATCTTTCGCCTCTGGCTCGATTGGTGATGAGCGTAGCCAAGGATCTTGTACTTGTCCTCATGCCCGATGAAGAATGTGTTAGCAATGCACATGCGATCGCGGATTATCTAGACAACCACGGTATCCAGACCGATCGACTGCGGTACATCTCAAACCGTCCACTGCCATCAGAAGGATTAACCCAGAGGACTCTGGCAGATCGCATGGAGGTGGAGATGCTGGCAGCGGTACCAAACATCGGTACGCAGTTCACGCTGCTAAACTCCCTCCATGCTCCTTTGCAATTGCGCTTCCCTGACGAACGGGCCAATCTCGTACTTAAAGACGCAGCTACCCGCCTGCTCCAGTAATCCATCGGGATATTCAATATCAGTTAATGCCCGGTTGTGAAAACTGCATCTGATCATAAACTGTTCCATTCCCCATAGGATCACCTACAGTTTAATGTACCAGTAATGAGCCGATCATCTATTAGGTTTCTAGTGAACACACGCCAGGTGATTAACGCCTTTGTTGCTTTGAGCTAAATATCAATGTCTTCCTGATCTCTGGCCTGTGGGTCTAAAGTGGGGACATTTGCTATAATCCCCTCAATCCGCAATCGGGAGCTGCATGATGTTGGATCAACAAACCCGAATTTTACGTGCCAAAATGCTGGGCGCCCTAATGCGTGAGAAACGCCTGGAAACTGGGATGAGCTTGAAAGATATGGCGAAGCTGATCGGCAGGACGACCAGCACACTCTCCTCGTATGAGCATGGTCGAAAGTCTATCTCCTTGCCAGAACTTGAACTCTTTGCTTTTCATCTAGATACTCCTCTGCGCTACTTTCTCTCACCATCCGCTGCTGATATAGGAGAAGATTACTCGTTTGACCCAGCCATCATGGTCTCACTGCGACAGCGAATGATCGGTGCAATGCTGCGCAAACGAAGACTCGAGCTGGGGATGTCGATTCGGGAACTTGCTGCGACCGTCGATATGCCACCTAGCCGAGTGAGTAATTATGAACGTGGTTTGCGCCCTATTCCCATTCCCGATCTAGAAAGCCTGGTTAATGTCATCCAGCAACCCGTGGATGCGCTGATCGATCACGAGGGGCCCATCGGCAACTGGCATATGACTCAGCAAGCGTTCGAACGCTTTTGTGAACTTCCTGCGGATCTACGCGCCTTCTTCAGTACACCTGAAAACGAGGCTTATCTCAAGATGGCAGAGCGGCTGTCAAAGCTTGATCTGTACGCCTTGCAGAGAGTCGCTCAGGCGTTAGATGATCTAATCCAATGACGCAAGGTCCAGATTCGCCTGAGAAACTCTCCCGGGACGCGCTCGACGCCTATCAACTCGGAGCGTATGAGGATGCCGTCCAAGGCTTTCAGGCTGCAAAGCGAGACTTCCTCGATCGCGGAGACGAAATAAATGCAGCAGAAGCCGCCAACAACCTCTCCGTTGTCCTGCTCAAAATGGGCCGGACGCGCGAGGCCTTAGACGCTGTGAAGGGAACCCCTGAAATCTTCCGGCTCGCCGGCAACAGCCAGATGGAAGCGATGGCTTTGGGTAACCTGGCTGCAGCACTTGAAGCCACTGGAGAGGTCAAGCAAGCGAAGGAATGTTATATCCAGGCTCTCACGCGCCTGGAGGAGAGTGACGATCAAGAAACACGATCCTACATCCTTCAAGCGCTCTCAAGGCTCCAATTACGCGGCGGCAAGCCTTTTGATGCCCTCACAAGTATGCAGGGAGCGCTCGATTCGCAGCCGCGCCTTAGTTGGCGCGACCGGTTCCTTCGCAGACTCTTTGACATACCCTCACGACTCCTCGGTCGGGGATCCTAGTCCATCCCCCAGAGAGTTTGGACGCGATGAAATCGCAATCATCATGGACAGTCCGGCAGACGAGGTCTAGCGATCAAGCTGTAATCTCATCCCTGTTGACAAACGCATCTCACAAGCACATCCACTTCGACTGGTTGAATGTTCTAGACCTGTTAGATGAAGCGCCCTTTCTCATTGCCCTCAACAAAGATAGACCTGTTGCCTGCCTTGCTTGCCAGCCTGATCCCCCACAGGTCGCCTGGATACGCCTCTTCGCCGTATTGAAAGACGTTCCAAAATACCCAGTGTGGGACCGCCTCTGGAAGGCGGCTGCAGAGGACGCGGTTAAGCTCGGCGCATCGCAGGCAGTGGCACTGGCCACACAGGATTGGTTCATCCCCTTCCTCAAAGAATACGGCTTTAACGAGACGAACAAGGTCATCTTTTTCAAATGGGATGGAGACCCACTTCCAAACATCCAAGAACCTGGGTTTGAGCTGAGAAAAATGGCCACGGAAGATCTCCCCGCAGTCGCTCTCGTAGACCAGAGCGCCTTCAATCCCGTCTGGGCTCTGTCCCTGCGATCCCTCCGCACCGCCTACCGTCTATCCTCATCGGCAACGGTCATATTAAAAGGAGACCAGATCGTCGCCTATCAGATGAGCACATCATCCGCACTGGGCGCCCACATCGCCCGCCTTGCCGTCCACACTGACCTGCAAGGAATGGGCTGTGGGAAAACTCTCATCGCCAACGTTCTACATGTTTTTTCTCAGCGCGGGGTCGGGCAAGTGACCGTGAACACACAAGCGGATAACCTGCGCAGCCAGCAGCTCTATCGCTCCCTCGGTTTTCAACCCACAGGCCAGCGTTTCTCTCTCCTCGAAACCAAACTACCTTAGCTCAGCTATCTGGGTGGCACTTCTCTGTTGATTTTTTTACATTCGAGTCATCGTCTCGAGTCGAAATAAACCTAGTCTTCATCACTTCTTCAAAATATGAAGTCAGGAACTTCTGCTTCCGGTCTCAGCCTGCGCCTGCGCTTTGAGGGTTGCAAGCTTTGGCTCGAGTCTATATAAATCTCTAATACAAGCCCCATGGCTGATCAGAACAGAAGCTGACAGAAGCTGCACACCTCCAGGCTGTAACGGCAATTCCAAAGAGCGAATATGTAGACTTTTATGACCTGCTATGGTATGTTTTGGAAATATTTAATTTGGAGGGAACATGGGAAAACGGGAAGAAATTCGCGAAAAACGTCAGCGTGAACAACGAAGGAACCTTATCGTTGGCATGCTTGTTATAGCAGGGGTCGTGATTCTCATCTCTGCAATGGTTATCTTGCGCTCCCAAGCCCAGATCCAAAGCATCATCACTCCAACGGCCATTGATTTCCCACAAACTGAGGGATTGGCAATGGGGGATCCTAATGCGCCAGTGGTCATCGAGGAATTCTCTGATTTCCAATGCCCAGCCTGTCAGTTCTTCCACGAAGAAACACTTGAGCAGGTCGTCGATGAGTATGTGAGGGCAGGGGATGTTTATTACATCTTCCGTCCTTTCCCCTTCATCGGCAAAGAATCGCAGGCAGCGGCTCTGGGAAGTTACTGCGCTGCGGAACAAGGGCTCTTCTGGGAATTTTCCAACATCCTCTTTGCTAATCAGATCGGTGAGAACGCGGGAAGTTTTACCTCCGCGCGATTGGAAGTGATGGCGGATATCATCGGATTGGATGCCGACTT
>JAUWFP010000003.1 GCA_030606845.1 Anaerolineales bacterium
ATTTCCTTCATATGGATCGCCATCTGGATCGAAGCAGTAGTAGGATCAACAACGACAACTACCCAATCCAAGCTGGTTATAGCTCCCCTGGCGGAATCCTCAAAACCCGCCTTGAAATCCACTAATGTAACCATGGATTTGCGATCCGACAGCAACCTGAAATCCCTGGCGATTTTGTTGATCGGGCCATCGCAGCCTGCGCCCGGCCCCATACCCGCAATCTTCCCAGCAGATAGATAGGTGATCCCCTCAGGAGTTTTTGCATAGAACCTGGTAGTTAGTTGATCCAGCGAGACCTCCGCATCAATTAGCGGCGTAGGATCATCCACCGGGCAAGTTACTGTTCCCCCGCTAAATACCATTCCCCCATAGTAATCAATCAAGGAGTCAGGTGGATGGTCAATTCCTAGAGTTTTATAGAGACCTATATTGGTGGAATCAGCATCGAGGACACAGACATCATACCCTTGCTTCCGCAGAACCTTGGCCATCAAGACCGATGTAGTTGTTTTGCCCGATCCCCCCTTTCCAAACACACCGATCCTATCCCCTGCCAACATTCGTTCGCCCTCGACCATGCTATCTCTCCCGTCATCTTGTTCTCTCTGCACGTGGGTAACCCTCTGTACGGTTCCGATGGTTCGCTGTTGAGAACCTTCCAAAGGGATTAGGTCTCAATGGTCAATACATGGCCTTCATCAGGCGCGCATCATCGCCTCACCGCACTCAGGGCATTTCTTCTCGTAGCAAGGTTGCCCGGCTACGTGTTTCACCTTATGCCCACACTTCGGGCAGACGCACTCCCCATCAGGACCGGCTGCATCGGGTCCCCCCATACGACCAGACCCGTCTTTTCGTCCTTGTCCGCCGCCCCTCCCTTGACCTCGTCTTCGACCTCGAAACATAGTTACACCTCCTGCTTTCTCCAGCTGAATAGAGTTTCTCCACACTCGATGAACTCAACTCTTCCCTTCTTAATCGTGATGACCGCCCTCATGAGCGTGCTTAATACTCTCCCGGCAAGGCTCAGCCAGGGTCATGCCGCCTCCGAGGTATTTATTTAACACCACCTGCACAGTTCCAGAACCGCCGGTTGCCGGTTTAATTCCGTATTGCTGGAAAAAGTCGATCGCTCTGCGACCCATTCCACCGCTGATCATCACATCAGCTCCCTGGTTGTGTATGAATTCGGGCACCATTCCCGGTTCGTGTCCAGCGAAGAAAGGATTTTCGATCACCTGGATCTCCTGTACTTCCTCTCCTTCTACATCCGCTAGCACGAAATATCGGCAACGGCCAAAGTGGTGGCTGACCACGCTGTCAAACCCGTTGTTATCTTCAACTGAAATGGCAATTCGCATCTTTAATTCTCCTTGTTGATAAGTTTCGTTAATTCCTCGGCAGCAATGTATCCTTCTATTAAGATCTCTTGATCGGTGACACCCGGGACTTCAGCGATAGCCTGCTTGATCTGGGTGGCCAGAGAAACAGCGAGTGGGCAGAGCGGTGACGAAGGTCGAAAGGTATAACTAACCTTCCCTTCACGATCGACGGTGAGATTTTCGATCAACCTCATCCTCATCACGTCAACGTTCGTTTCGGGATCGATGACCTCTTGCAGGCGTGCAATGACTGCCTCCTGCAATGGAGAAGGGGTTTTCTCGTTCACTCCTGCTGCTCCCTTAATACAGAAAGCACTCGCTTCCAAATTTCTCGCAGCGCCTGGCTGGCATCTCCATCCGGCTCATAGGCTGTCACCGGATCTCCGGAGGCCATGGCCCAGGTAATATTCAAATCAAAAGGAATCAAGCCAATTACCTCGATCCCTTGCTCTTCACAATAGGTCTCGATCTCCTTTGTGCCTTCTGTGTATAGATCCGCCTTGTTAATACAAACGATCGACTGTACACCAAAGTGTTCCGTCGTCTGCAAAATCCGACGCATATCGTGTACACCAGCCACCGACGGTTCGGCGACGATCAGGGCCAAATCTGCCCCGGATGCAGCCGAGATGACCGGACAGCCAATGCCTGGCGGCCCATCCACGATCACCAAATCATGGGCGTCATCCAGCGCCAGCAATTTTGCGTGCTGTTTGATCAGCGTCACCAACTTCCCGGAGTTCTCCTGAGCCGGATACAACGCGGCGTGGAACAACGGCCCGTACCGGCTCTCGGATCGGTACCACTCTCCTGCGATCTGATCCGTCATCGAGATAGCTTCCGTTGGACAAACGTACACGCAGGCCGCACAGCCCTCACAGGCAATCGGATCTATCTTATAAACGCCGTTGGTTTCGTGGATGGCTTCAAAGCGGCAGACATCGACACACTCACCACACCCACTGCATGCTGCCTGGTCGATTCCCGCAACTTTCCCTCCCCAGAAATCTTCCTGCGCAAGCTTGCGTGGAGCTAAAACCAACTCCAGATTGGCAGCATCCACATCAGCATCGGCGAGCACGATTGAAATCTTTTGAGCCCCTTCAGTTGCCAGATGTGCGAGGGCAGCAGCGACGCTGGTTTTCCCCGTGCCTCCCTTGCCACTTAAAATCACAAGCTGTTTCATAATCTTCCCGCTTTCGCGCCATCAGATGGGCGGGGTCCCATCGCCTGCGGTAGAGCGTCCTCCAAGCGACTGTCGATTAAGGACTGAATTTGAGCGTACAGTTCGCGAAACTGGGGGAGATATTCTGGGAAAGCTTCGACAAGCGCCTCCCCGCGAGCTACGGCTTTGCCAATACGTTGGTCCAACGGGATTCGCATCAGGATTGGTATCCCAGATTTCCGGCAATATTCTTCTACACCATCATCTCCAATCCCATCGCGATTGATCAGCACTCCCGCGGGGATATCGAGCTCCTGCGTAAGCTGGATAGCCAATCTCAAATCGTGTAACCCGAAGGGGGTCGGCTCGGTCACCAGGAGCACGAAATCTGATCCCTGGATCGTTTCAACTACCGGACATGAATTGCCCGGCGGAGCATCGCGGATGATCGTGTGCCCTTCCGGAAACGGGTGCCATTGTTTAAGCTCACGGATGACCGGTACAGCCATCGGCTCACCAACATTTAAGACGCCTTGAGCGAAGTGGATTCCGTCCTTTGCCGGTCCTGCTTCCAATACCCCCAGCAGATTCGCAACTTCTGTGATGGCCCCCTCCGGACACTGGAGGGTGCAGCTACCGCAGCCATGACACAACTCGGGAAATACAAGTACCTTGCCCCCCATCACCACGATAGCGTGGTATTGGCAGACCTCAGCGCATCGACCGCAGCCTGTGCAGCGGACCTCGTCTACTTCGGGAATAGGCAACCCAATTTCCCTGCGTTGATCAAATTGCGGTTGCAGGAATATGTGTGCGTTTGGCGCCTCGACGTCACAATCAAGAAGCACCGGTGAGATGTCCGCAATCGCAAGAGCCAGGCTGGTAGCGACGGTTGTCTTGCCGGTGCCACCTTTTCCACTGGCAACCGTGAGGATCATCGCCGGCGACCACCTTGTGACCGTCCTCCTCCATGGTGCGCCAGTCCAGTGCTGCCGGTGACCCTCGCGAGGCGCTCGGCCAGGAAATCGTCTACCAGCGTCTCAGCCTGCCCTTCTTGAGCCGAATACATTTGGATGCTCGCTGCATCTAGCGCAGTGAAAGCATTGGGTCCGAAATCCCCGCTAACAACAGCCTCAACACCCTGGTTAGCGAGGAACTGAGCTGCTTGAGTGCCCGCTCCTCCCCTGGCCTCTGCTGCCGGGTTTGGAAAGGACTCCCACGCTCGGGTTTCGGTATCCACAATAATAAAGTAGGCACAGCGCCCGAAACGACGTTCAAGTTGCGTTTCAAATTGTGGGGTTCCCCCCGTGATTGCCAGTTTCATTTCTATCCTCCACTTTTCTTAGTACGCCCTACCGCCTCTGGCGGGGGCGCCATTATCCATTTCTCAGATTGCATCATGAACCACGCTCATCTTCCTGATCCTTATATTCACTCAAGAGATGGTCGATTTCTCCCCGTGTTCTTCGTAAGTCTTCAATCCATACTGTGAGTTGTCGCTTGCCCTCGTTATGTAGAGCATAGACACGACGCCGCGGCCCCTGGCTCTCTTCATCCCAGCTTGATTGGATCCAGCCCGCTTCTTCCATCTCTCGCAGAGCCCGGTAGACCAGTGTCGGATCTACCCTCTCGCGGTCGAAGCCAAATCGTTCCAACTCATCCAGCAGTGCATAGCCGTGCGCCTCGCCTCGCTGCAGTAGAAGCAGCAGGCAGGGCTGCAGGAATTGCATAACCCGCCGCCGCTTTCTGTCCCGGCCGCGTCCCCTTGATCGCCCCTCACGTGAATCCCTTCTGTCCATTAATTAACAGTTTACTCAACTAATGACCTATAGTCAATAGACAAGAAGTCAGATTAGATGGGAACGGGTGTTAATAGTGATGGTTTGCGCTGCGTGGTGATTGATCGCCCCACTGATGATCAGGGCTGTTATACTTGTCGTTCTTGGCAATCTGACAGCTGTTGACCTGATGAAATCTGATAAGGAAGACCAGACACTCGCGTAAATATTCAATACTCAAATATCGATTGAGAGAAACTATTTATCGCTGTATTTGTGTGTTGAATCTAGATATCATCTAAAACCTTAACCCTATCACTTGGTAAAGAGGTTGCAAATGGATTTTCTAGTTACCCTGCTTGACTTTTTTCTTCACCTGGACGTACATCTTGGCGAGATCATCCTTAATTATGGCGTCTGGACCTATGCCATCCTGTTTTTGATCATTTTTATGGAAACAGGATTTGTTGTGACTCCCTTCCTGCCAGGAGATTCCCTGCTGTTTGCCGCGGGCACTTTCGCCGCCCTGGGCTCACTCGACCCAATTGTTCTCTTTATTCTTCTCTTTGCGGCGGCCGTACTTGGGGATACCGTCAATTATTGGATAGGGAGCGTAGTTGGCTTGCGCGCCTTTGAAAAGGAACGTCGCTTTTTGAATCGGGAGCATCTAGAAAAGACCCAAAGATTTTATGAGAAACATGGCGGAAAGACCATCGTTCTGGCTCGTTTTATCCCCATCGTGCGCACGTTCGCGCCATTCGTCGCCGGGGTGGGCACAATGAAATATCGAAATTTCATCTTTTACAATATTTTTGGCGCTTTCCTTTGGACCTCTCTTTTTATCTTCGGTGGCTATTTCGTCGGCAATATCCCTGTTGTGAAAGAGAACTTTGAGATTGTCATCATCGTCATTATCTTGATATCTGTGTTGCCAATGTTCGTTGAATACATTAACTCGCGTCGGGAGAAAAAGTCTGTGAAACCGACAGGTTAATAAAAAAAAAGCATGAACACTCAGATCTAGCGCACCCTTCCCCGATTCTCATCAAACCTGTCCATCATAGACTCAGCAAATCCGGTCCCACTTCGATTCGGACAACAAGAAAAGGGCTGCCCTTGAGGGGCAGCCCCCGTTCTTAAGTTTCGGAACTTAGGCGAGTATATTTAAGGGGATCAATTCAAAGATCAGACTACCCTTCTTTCGCAAATTTCCGATCAAGAATTTCAGCCAATGTCGGTTGACCTATCTCCTGGAGCTCATAGCGGACGCGCTGGCTGGGCTGCTTGATCTTGATGACGCGCTGTAGATCTATGGGGGTGCCCACGATGACCAAATCGGCAGGGGTGCTGGCAATCGTTTCTTCAAGATCCTTGACTTGTTTTTCACCATAACCCATCGCCGGCAGCAACACACCAATATCGGGGTATTTCTCGAAAGTCTCTTTGATAGAGCGCACAGCGTAAGGACGCGGATCGATAATCTCCGCGGCGCCGAAACGTTCAGCGGCAACGGTGCCAGCCCCGAACGTCATTTCACCATGCGTCAGGGTCGGCCCATCTTCAACCACAAGCACGCTCGCACCGGCAATAGCGGTGGGATCTTCTACAGTAATTGGAGAAGCGGCGTAGACAACGATGGCCTTGGGGTTGAACGACCGAATATTGTTTTGCACAGTGGTGACATCTGCCAGGTCCGCTGTATCAACCTTGTTGATGACGATAACATCCGCCATTCGCAGATTGACCTCGCCAGGATGGTAATCAATCTCGTGCCCCGCACGATGGGGGTCGGTCACTACAATTTGGAGATCAGGTTTGTAGAAGGGAAGATCGTTGTTACCGCCATCCCAGACGATGACATCAGCCTCTTCCTCCGCACGTCTGAGAATCTCTTCATAATCAACACCCGCATAAACCACGATCCCCCGGTCGATATGCGGTTCGTATTCCTCGCGCTCCTCTATCGTACATTCATGCTTGTCCAGATCATCGTAATCAGCGAAACGCTGCCAGATCTGTTTACGTAAATCACCGTAGGGCATGGGGTGTCGAATAACAACAACGCGCTTCCCCATAGCTTGAAGGATGTCGCTTACACGGCGAGTCGTTTGACTCTTTCCGCAGCCGGTACGCACAGCGCAAACAGAGATCACCGGTTTGTTGGATGCTACCTGGGTTGCCTTCGGACCCATCATACGATAGTCCGCCCCTGCGGCGAGAACTTGAGAAGCCTTGTGCATCACCTCCCGATGTGGAATATCAGAATAGGCGAAAATGACCTGGTCGATTTTTTGATCGCCTATAAGGGCATCAAGTTCGTCTTCAGAATAGATAGGAATGCCCTCGGGGTAAAGTTCACCTGCTAGTTCCGGAGGATAGACTCGCCCTTCAATATCTGGGATTTGAGCAGCAGTGAAAGCAGCCACTTCGTATTGGGAATTGTCCCGAAAATATACGTTAAAGTTATGAAAATCGCGGCCAGCAGCGCCCATGATGAGTACACGAGTTCGTTCCATGGTTAGTATTATCCTTTGTGTGAATTCTGTTTTTTATATCTCTGCATTACTACGAATACTTGCCTGGAGATTTCCAATCATCAGCCGACGCGGAATTTCCGGAAGGCAGTTTCCTATTATATTCGACTCGGCGGGAAATGGGTTTCGAGACATTACGCGCATGCTAGGCATTAAAGATTAACCGGATTCAGCAGGCGTTCTCGCTTCGCGCTTGAGATGGCTGCATCGAGACAAACCGTCGAATGAGATAGGATACATCACCATAGATGTTCACTCTTGCACTTCGATGCGCCCCGCCCCTTTCGCCGTCACCTGACCGATACGTGCCGCAGTTGTTACTCCCCGCACATGCAATGCCGCCAATAGAGCATCGACACGGCCCTCTGGCAAACTGATTAAGAGTCCCCCGGATGTTTGCGCGTCGGCGAGGATTAGCTGCTCCACTCGTGAGATGGCGGGCGCGAATATCACGTGGTCGGAGACGTAGGTCAGGTTGTTGAGCGTACCGCCGGGCACCGCGCCTGCGCCTGCCAGGTCCCAAGCAGCGGGCAATGTCGGTATTGTGCTCGCGGAGAGAGCCACATCCACCTGGCTGCCTGCAGCCATCTCGCGCAGGTGACCTAAAAGTCCAAAACCCGTAATATCCGTGCATGCGTTTGCCCCAACTTCCACCATCGCTTCACAGGCTGCGCGATTGAGGGTCGCCATCAACTCGCCGGCTTCCCGGGCGATAATTTCGTCTGCCAAACCGCTCTTTACTGCGGTGGAGATGATGCCGACGCCGAGCGGTTTGGTGAGGACAAGTGCATCTCCCGGCAAAGCTGCGCTGTTGGGGATCACCTGATCGGGGTGGACAATTCCGGTAACAGCCAAACCGAATTTTGGCTCTACGTCTTCAACCGTGTGTCCACCGATAATGCTGATACCTGCCTCGGCAGCCTTATCGTGCGCCCCGCGCAGGATCGCTTCGAGCACCCATAACGGCAGACGCTTATCGGGAAAGCCGACGATGTTCAGCGCAAACAATGGACGAGCGCCCATCGCATAGATATCAGAGAGCGAGTTTGCCGCGGAGATAGCACCGAACATATAGGGATCATCTACGATGGGCGTAAAGAAATCTACTGTCTGGACGATCGCGATTTCATCGCTGACACGATAGACTGCAGCGTCATCTGCTGTGTCCGTCCCGATGAGAACATCAGGATCCATCGCCGGGGGAAGAGCGGCCAGGATTTCCTCCAAAGCCTGGGGGCGCAGTTTGCACGCGCAACCCAGGCCGTGCGTGTAATGCGTAAGCTTATACTCACCCTTCTCGATCGTGCCTTCTAGAACACTTCCGCCCGACCCTGGCAGTAACCGTCGGACAGCCTCAGACACGATACCAGCAGCCCGATCGACGTCCTCGGACGACGTGCCTCGCCCCACCGAAAAGCGGATTGTGCCCATCGCCCAGTCGATCGGCACCTGCATCGCCTCGAGCACGGTCGATACGTCAATGCCCTCTGCGTGGCAAGCGGCTCCAGCCGAAGCCGCCACCTGCTCTCCAATCTCCGCTAGAAGCGTGTTGGCTTCGATGCCATGGAAGCTCAAACTCAGCGTGTTAGGCAATCGTTTCTCGGGGTGGCCGTTCAACCTGACCACCTGTTCACCTAATTCAGTCGCGATGGCATCGTGAAGATGATCGCGCATCGCCAGAAAATGTTCCCCGTTCTTGTCCAGATCGCGGGCGGCCAGCATACAAGCCCGGCCCAACCCGACGATGCCGAGCACGTTCTCGGTCCCTGGCCGGCGGTCGCCCTCGTGGTCTGCCCCGTGAAGTTGTTTGGTAAGCGCAGTGCCGCCGCGGATATAGAGCGCGCCGATCCCCTTGGGCGCGTATACCTTGTGTCCGGCGATCGATAGCAAGTCCACCCCGAGCGCGTCTACATCTACCGGGATTTTTCCAATCGACTGGGCGGCGTCGGTGTGCATCAAGGCGCCGTGCTGGTGGGCAATCGCAGCAAGGTCAGCGACGGGCTCGATTGTGCCCACTTCGTTGTTGGCATGCATCACGGTCACGAGTACCGTGTCCGGCGTGATGGCCCGCTCCAGATCGGCAGGATCGACAAGGCCATGCTCATCGACCTCCAGAACTGTCAAACGAAACCCTTGCCTTTCCAGCCACCTACAGACTTCGATGACCGCCGGGTGCTCCACGGCTGAGGTGATGATATGGTTGCCCCGTTCCCGAAGTGCCAGCGCAGCGCCCTTGATCGCGTAGTTGTTGCTTTCAGTGCCGCCGCTCGTGAAGACCAATTCAACGGGCCGGCAGCCGATCAGCGCGGCAACCTCAGCGCGTGCGGTCGCAACAGCCCGTTTCGTGACAACCCCGTATGGATGACTGCTCGAGGGGTTTCCGAAGCGCTCATAGAGGTAGGGTGCCATTGCTTCGGCAACCTCCTGGGCGATGGGAGTAGTGGCGTTGTAATCTAAATAGATAGTGTCCATATCACCGACCTGCCAATCCCCTGAGAAATGCGGGCGATCGCTTAGAGCCTTCTCAAATACAGTCCAAAGGGTTTTATGAATTATTCCACGTTGCATTCGGTTGAACAACCCAGGCAAACACCGCTCCTGGTGATTGGCCGGACATCAAAGGGATCAACTCTGCCAAGATAACTAACGCATCCTATGTACAATTTCAGCCAGGACCGCGCTGATTCTGAGTTTTTACATAAAAAACCGAGCCAGTGTGCCAACTGGCTCGGTTGCTAGTGATCTCTTGTGACAGATGGGTCAAACTTAGCTAGGGGGCATCGTCTCTGGAGAAAATCCGCTCTTCAGATTCGCTCGAACCAGACGGAAGATCATCACCACCGTCTCAAGAGATGTGATGATCAGCGCCACGCCAAAAGCCATTCGGAACGCCGCCATGCCAATAACCTGCCAATCACCGTTGGTACTGTCAGGGAGCTGTTCGAGAGCGGTGAAAAAACCACTCGCTCCGTGTTCCGCCAACCAGGCAGAGTGCCCATGAACCAGCAGGAAAAGGATGGTGATGCTCAGCAAATTAGCGGCTATTTTCGCGATCCGGGTGAATGTTCCCCAGCGCCCTTGCCAGAGCAGGTAGACATCCAACCCGATGCCAAACAACAGCGAAAAAGTGATCAATCCAATGTACTGGGCGATCACTGGATTGGTAAAGAGTTCGCTGCCGAAAGTTGTCACGAACCCAATGCTCTCTGGGAAGAAGCTCAGGACGACCAGGAGTATGATGCCCATGGTGATGCCGAAAATTCTCTCCCCTCTGTTAACAGTTGCAGACTCGCTGATCTCGGGGAGGCTGACCGGATCCCAGGGTTCGCCTTCAGTTTCAGGACGGACTTCAAACCACTGCAATATCACAAACACGATGACCAACATCCCTAATGCAGCTGGAATGCTGTTCAGCAGACCCACCATGGCTTCCAGAGGGGCAATTGGTTCTTGAGCGATAAAGTACCCAACCCCCAAGGCCAGCAATTGCGCTCCCAGCACCGCCGCCAAGACGATCCCGGCTAACAGCCGGAACAACGGGTATAGCGGGGGTCCGATCAGGTATTGCCCCTCGGGATAGTAGGAGGCCGCCACCGTTTTGGGGGGACCAAACTCTTTCAGCAACTCGACAACCTCGGCTTCGGTCGGCTCCTGACCCGCTCGATCTTCCAACGCATCGATCAGCGAGGAACGCAGCTCGACTTGGATATCTGACCGGTTCTTGCGCGGCAAGTGCCGCCCGACCTCATAGACATATCGATCAATCAGACTCATTGTTTTCTCCTCTCATGGATGTTCCGTCCAGCAGTCCATCCAATACAGTCGTCAGGTCGCGCCACTCCGCCTTTAGCAACTCCAGCAGACTTGAACCAGCCGGGCTGATTTCGTAGTAGCGTCGAGGCCGCGAGCCTTCAACATTCCATTCGCTTTGCAGCAGCCCCTGGGATTCCAGCCTCCTCAGCAAGGGATAGAGCGTTCCCTGCTCGATGTCCAGTCCGCGCTCAGCCAGGTTGTTTATCAACGCATACCCGTATTTTGCCTCCTTCAGCTGGCTGAGTGTGGCCAAGACCAGGATGCCTCGGCGGAGTTCCTGCGTAAGCTTTGCGTTTAGTTCTTGCAGCTCTTTTTCTTTCATCATGCTTCGCATTATACTGTGTATTACACTGTATTGTCAAGTTAACAATATTATCCAATTCAAACGTGGGCGTTCAAATAAAAACAAAGCGCCCTCGCGGGCGCTTCTGCTCCTGTCAATTGTACTTTTCCTTCTCCTATCCTACTTCCATAAATTGAAGACTACTCGTTTTGGTCACAGTAAATGTGCACCGCCTCCCGCGCGAAGGCCGCCCCGCCCTCGCGAATCTTCTCGTAATTAACGGAAAAACGAGGGTCTTGTACCCAGTTATCTGCCAAGCCACGCAGGAAGCTGAGTTCGCAGGTGTAGAAATATGTATTGAGGTAGGCAAGATACTCACCTACAGCAGCCTGGACATCTGCGTCGTCTGTGGATGCGTTGGAATCCTTACCAACCATCCTGACCGTCAAACGGCTGCCCTCAGCCTTGATAGCCTCCTTCTGCTCTTCAGAATAGCTGGACCACTTCGCCTGCGACTCGGCGAACTTGGGTGAGTCACCCCAGCGCTCCTGAACTTCGTCTTCATACTGGCTTTCGTCGAAACCATCGAAAATATCTCTATCCGACATGGGGCCTTCTCCCTTGACTGATGCAACTGTTTTGTCGAGCGTATCGATCAGCGTTTCCAACCTTCGCACCTTGCCCTGGAGCGCCGACCGGTGGTTTTCCAATGCGTTTAGCAAGTCGTAATTCGGCCCGTTCATGATGAGCTCGATTTCCTTCAAAGGCACATCCAACTCACGGAAGAACAGGATCTGCTGCAAACGCAGCAGGCTATCTTGATCGTAGTAGCGATAGCCGTTATCCCCGGTCAGGGCTGGATCCAACAACCCGATCTCATCATAGTAGCGGATCGTTCGGGTTGTCACGCCGGCCAGGTCAGAGATTTCTTTGATCGTGTATGCCATGGTATCCCTCAAGGGTAATTGATCCTACCCCTTAACGTAACGTCAATGTCAAGCCCAGGGTTGAAGATACATAAAATGGCCATCCGAAGCGATCGCGCTTCGCACACACCCCTCCCTGCTTTGAAAGAGAATCTTTGTCAGTCGAGTATAAGTCGGAGCGTTGTAAGAGTATCGGTAAGCGAAAGGGCGATCTTCCCCTTTTTCACTTCCAACGATTTGATTTCCCGCTCCCGGGCATCACACAGCGAGGCTGCTTGTATCGGGTGCTTCGGAAGGTGAATGGTCACAGGTGATTGTGGAATCTGATAAGCACGCAGGCGCAGGATGAAACCCTCTCCTCGATGGGCAGCTTTAAAGGCAGCAATCCGTACAGGCTTTGGCGCATCGATCTCGATCTGTCCCTGGACATGCTCTTGATACAAAAAAGCATCTCTTTTCCCCAAGTAGCGATCCTTCACCTGATCGGCGATCGCCTCTAATCGGTTTTCCTGCCAACCGCCGTCTTTGGTGAAACCAAAGGCATATTCAAACGCGCAGGCTTGTTTCTCAAAACCCTTGGCAGGGTTGGCGGGGATGCCCATCACCCCGAATGCTGTTTCGTGCAAAGCATTGCGCAGGGCGATGAACTCAATGGCCTCACGCTTAAGACTGGCGACCGCAGTGGGCTGAGTAGCAAAGAAGGCAAAGCCCGGTTGATCGGGATGGCTGTATGCATGCGCGAAGGATTGCATCGACCAGTAGGTCGGGTTGTAGTCCTTTTCCAGGGGACGCTTCACCACCCCACCCGGTTGAGCCATCGCCAATTCTTGCTGATGGATTGCAGGATGGAAGCGGATGGTCATCGTGCATTTCGCGGGTGCCCGTCCAGTAATCCGTCCAAATACAAGGGGGGAATCTGCAAAGAACAAGGTTTCCCGGAGGATGGTTTCTCCTTTAATTTCAAATTCACTGCTCACCCGCAGGCAATCTTCCTCTTCAACAACACTTAGGGCGATAAACTGTTCACTGGCTGCAGTTAGCTCTTTGAAATGCCCACCCTTGAATTCGTGCCCCATACGCCATAGACCGCCGGAATCTGCATAAGTGACAATGTCATTAGATATGTCGCCGAGCATCTCCTGACCAGCAAACACCCCATGCGTGATGCCGCCACCCCGATTCTCGTCCAGTTCGATCTGATAATGCGGGGTGTTGATGCGGACGATGTGATCTTTTTTATCCCATTGCGGCAATTCCGATCGCTTATTTGCAGACGTTTGGCTTGATGCCAAAGGCGAGAGCCGCTCACAAAGTGCTTTCGTGTGGTCAAGAATACCTTCCAACCAAGGATAGGATTCGGCCTCCATGACATCATCGGGGGATGTGCCGGTGATGAGATCATGATGGTTGGAAACTGCTAATGTCCACCAGTCTTCTGCAAGCTGCTCTTGAATGCGTGTGTTTTGCCCTTCCAGAAAAGCCAATCGTTCCGTAAGTACTAGTTGATCAAGCGCTTGATGTGCGATCTTTTTCAAATAGGGTCGGGCGGTGTAAAAGCCGGTCCAATAAGGATTGGGATCCAACTCCTGAAGGAGAGGCAGTTGATCCCGATGGCAATCCACCAAATCAAGGTAGTCATCAAGCGTGGCATTCACCGCCCAGATGCCGGAACGAGGATATTCCTGCTGGTTGTAGCGGTCGAGGATTTCAACCAGGTTCTCAATCGGTGGGACGAAATCAAACCCAATGGGGCAGAAGTGATAGGGTGTTCTCGCCAGCGGGGCAAGCTGTGTGTAAAAGCTCTCGATCTTTTTGCGAACATTGCGAGATGAAGCATCCTTGAAATAAAGAGGGAACAGATAAACACGCGTGATGCCTCGCGCGGCGAGTAAATCCCCCTGACCGTAGTTAAATGCGTTCCAGTGGCAGAGTATTTCCGCGCCGTTGGTATCACGCCAGATGAAATCCTGGGTCTTGATACGTTGTCCAAGCAATTCCGCGCTGGAGCCTTCTCTAGGGAAATTCCTGGCTAATTCATAATCGCAGCCGGCAAAGTACATGCCATCGATGCGCGTTAAGGCGGTGCGCTCAAAACCCGCGGCGCGCAGCAAACTAGGCAGAGCGGGTGTGCACCCAAAGCTGTCGGTGAAATAGGCGGTGCGCGGTTCCTGATGCACGCCTATGGAGCGCAACCATTCCTGTCCGAGCAGGAAATCCCGCAGAAGAGCTTCTTCACCAGGAAGGAGGGTGTCGGCGGTGGTCACACCGCTGCTCGTCATCCACAGCCGACCTTGGTTCATCAGTTCACGGATTCGCTCGTGATTATCAGGGTTGCGTTGCCAATACATCCGCAGGAAGAAAACACATTCAACCGAGTAGCGGCGGCGAGGTTCTCTCTCCAGCCACGCCAAGGCCTGATCGAGATTGTTCTGGATGAAGTCATCATAGTATTGTTCAGATGTTTTCAACCAATTGGGATCCCAGTGGCTGGATTCGGCGAAGACAATGATTTTCCCCGCTTCCGTGGGAATGCCTAAGGTCTCACGTAGTTGCGCTTCTGGTTTGTGCATGATTAGAGGAGATCTATTATCCTCGCGATTGCGTCACCGAGGCAATTATCCTGTTACTTGCTACTTATGTCATTTGTAAAAGGAAAACACACTCAGGGCTCCCACATCCTTCGGTCACCCGCACTTTCCATATTTAACTCCTCAATAAACACTTATTCTGTGTTGTCCTTTCGTTTCAGAGATGTGTACGGGAATTCGGCATTAATAGCTTGAAGCATTCCAAACAATTCAATCAAGGGTTAAAACGCCTTCGGGTCAGCTCCACTGCACGCCTTCTCTTCTGATTCTGCAGAATGGGACTCATCAGCAACAAGAAAGGGTTGCAGTAACTCCGGATCGCCTAATATCTAAGTGCCCCGCAAAACATTGTTATCAATGGTGATACCGCTCCAGCCATACACCGAAAGATACGGAGCTTCTTCAAGGACCGTACGGCGGTCGCCAGCAAAGGTGTTAGCCAGGGTCTTGCTGATAAAGTCTCCAGTCTGCGCGCTATGGCGTAATCACCAAGGATCTGGCGAATCCCGATCCTCGACCAATCCTTCATTGCCGACTTGTGAATTTGCGGTTTCCTCTGAAGCCCGCATGCCGGTCAGTATGTCAGTCTTGCTGAAGCACAGAGTCCTCACCTTCCCGAGCGATCCGACCGATTGGGCACGATGAACAAGCGCTCCCAGTTTGGTAATATCCTCTCTCCCAACCGTACAGGTCACAACAATCAATAAAAAGGCAGCCAGGCGCAATACGAAAAACGATAGAAATCGCATCGATTAGTAAATTACCCCGCAGCAAGCTACGGGGCAGTTTACTCACCCTTAGACATACTAGAGATGATTGGTACTAAGAAATAGCCGAGTAAACTCCTGGTCGGTATTACTGACAAAATTCGGGTTGGTCAGGAGGATAGGCGTCTGCACGCCCCCATTTCAAACCTATCCTGCACCTGCCCTCAACTCCAGGGCTTATGCTGTCGATGTCTGTTTGTTATCCGGAAGAAGTAGCGACAGCAGGAAAGACACAATACTGACGACGATAGAGCCAAGAATAGCCGACCAAAGGCCATCTACGTAAAAGCCTACGTTAAATAAATTAACAGAAATCCAGGAGGCCAACCAGAGAGCTAGCCCATTGACCACAATCATGAATAGGCCCATCGTCAGGATGATGAAACCACAAGAAAGGAACATCAGCACCGGGCGGATAATGGCATTCACAAATCCCAGGCTTACCGCCATAAGGCCTACTGCAATCCAAGCATTTTGGCTTTCGATGCGAATGCCCGGAATAAGCCAGACTGCGACGACGAGCGCCACAGCCGTGATAACCCACCGTATGACAAGTTTCATTGTAATCCCTCCATAGTATTTGAGAAATGGACGATCCAAATGCTCACGATGACATTACGACAACCCAGATGACTTGTCAACGAAAGAAAGATGTCGTTAACCAAGCCATGTAAAGATGCATCCTGCACCGTCTAACGACTGCTGCCCCTCGAACTTGAAGATTCCCGCCCTCGGCCATATTTACAGAAACACGCTTTGGCAGTAACCCATCAAACTTACGAAAACACGCCCAGCAGCCTCAGGCCGGCGAACAGAAAATAACCGCCCAACAGAATCGCAACAGCGGTGACTATGGTCCGTGCGGGCCGTTCCAGACATGCGTTCAACGAATTGAGTCTCTCGTTGGCTTTTCGCGGTGCTGCCAGAACCAGGATAAATGGAATAATAAGCCTTCTAGAACACCACCGGCAGAAAGAAGAATGCCAACGCCAAGATGCCGTACACTGCTAACAACATTGACCCTTCCAGCCAGTTTGATCGGCCGTCAATAGCCACCAGGGCAGCAATGATGGACGCTGCGGTCATGGCGATCAATTCCGGATGGTTGAATTCCAACGTCATCGGGTTGCCCATCAACAGGGAGACAAAAAACAGCAGCGGGGCGACAAATAGGGCGATCTGCAGGCTGGAGCTCAGGGCAATGGAAAGGCTTAAGTCCATCTGGTTCTTCATTGCCACCTTAACGGCCACCAAATGTTCCGCAACATTGCCGATGATGGGAACAACAATAATACCCACAAAAAATTCTGTCAGGCCCATAGTTTCAGTAACCGTATCCAACGAGCCCACCAGGTACTCACTCATGAAAGCCAGGCCGACGACTGCCAGCGCCATGATGCCGAGAGCTTTCCGTACGCTCCAATGCGAGCCTTCATGGGTCAGTTCGATTGCATGGGCATGTTGAGCCTCCTCAGCCGGCTGTTTAAGCGCATAAATAATGGAAAGGACATAAAGCAGCAGAACGACAACGGCCGTCGTCAAACTCAACATTTCAACCTGGTACACATCCGGCTCAATCAATTCATTAAATAACGACGGCACACTTATGGCGATGGCGGCCATGATCACCATGGTGGCATCGACCGATATGCGGTCACGGCTGAAGCGTTGCACGCCGTGTTTCAATCCACCCAGAAAGATGCTCAGCCCCATGACTAAAAGTAAGTTTCCCAGGATGGAGCCGATGATGGACGCCTTCACCAGATCCAACTTGCCTGCGGAGATAGCCACGATGGTGATGATGAGCTCGGCCGCATTGCCCAAACTGGCGTTCAGCAGCCCACCGACCTGTGGACCGGTATGTTCTGCCAGCCCTTCCGTTGCATCCCCGATGATCCCAGCAAGGGGGATGATAGCTAAAGCCGCAGTGATAAAAACAATCATATCTCCCAGGTGGAAAAGTTCGGCCACCACCGCAATTGGGAAAAACAATAAAAGCCAACGGATTCCTCGCATAAACATCAACCCCTTCCTGGCAAATTACACCACTTATTCATGAGCGTGCTGGAAAAGACTCCCCGAGCGCACAAAAGCTGCCGCCTATTTCCATGACGGTGTCAGCCACCCGCTTCTACTAAGTAATAAGCATAGGTCTATCGCTGGTTTACTCAACAAAATTGCGGAACTTGTCCTCACTTGTTCGGAGCAGCTCCTCGGTTTGCTATTGTTCGGGGGTATCCCGGGTAGGTTCCTTTGCAATGAATTGACCTTATGCAATATTTAATATATTGACGATATTTCGGACTCTTATAAGCCGGTGGGCACTTTCGCTATTTTGTCGAATTTGTCAATTCTACCAGAGTAACTTTATAGACAAACCCTTATATTTTTTCAAGCTTACACCACATTTATTACCCGATTCAGAACTGGAAGTTTTCATTCTAAGTGAATACTATTGTGTTATTGTTTTCATTGACAATGAAAACTATTTCGGTTAGAATCCATGTATCATGAGCAATCACCCACCCTACAATCTCCCGGTAGAACGAATAAGTTCCGTTCTCAAAGAACAACACGAAGCCTTTTCCAATGTTGATTTAGGGACTCCGCGGGAAATCCTCCCAGAGATTGCTGCGGGCTTGGCAACACCCAATATCATAGTCATCACCGGTCTCCGGAGAGTCGGCAAATCTACCCTGCTAGCCCAAATCGCCCAAACCCAACTGTCTGATAACTTTTTCTTCGTGAACTTTGAGGATGAACGCCTCCTGAGTTTTACAGCCGATCAGTTTGACCATCTTCACGAGGCATTAATCGGCCTGTTTGGTGAAAGGAAAATATTTCTGTTCGATGAAATTCAAAATGTACCAGAATGGGAACGGTTTGTCCGCCGGCTACACGATCAGGGATACCAGTTCATTATCACAGGGTCCAACTCATCTCTTTTAAGTCAGGAACTGGGTACAAGGCTAACCGGTAGATCTCTCCGTTACGAGCTTTTTCCCTTCTCATTCACAGAATATATTAAGTTTCATAGCGTTGAATTGCCAAAAACACCAACTCTAACCACCAGCGAAAGAGGGGCCTTACTGAAGCATTCCAGAGAGTATCTAGTTAATGGAGGCATCCCTGATGCATTAAAGTATCCTCAAGTAGATATTCTCAAAACCCTGTATGACGATGTGCTATACAGGGATATCGCAGCCCGTTATAGAATTGACAATGTAAAAAGCCTCCAGGAACTGGCCTTCTATCTAATCAGCAACCCGGCTTCTGATATCTCTTTTAACAAACTAAAGACCAACCTCAAACTGGGAAGCGTCAACACAGTCAAGAAATATATCAGTTACTTAGAAAATGCCTGGCTGTTCTTTACAATCAACAAGTACGCCTATTCAGTCAAAGAACAGCAAATAGCAGCAAAAAAGATATTTAGCATTGATACAGGCATGCTGAACTCAGTTGGCTTCTCATTTTCAAAGAATATTGGGAAGTTAATGGAAAACCTTGTTTTCCTTCAGTTACGGAGACGTCACCAGGATATCTTCTATTACAAGACAAAGCAAAATCATGAGATTGACTTTTTCGTCCCATCGGAACAACTCGCAATCCAGGTCACTCAAGAATTAAGCAATGAGGAAACCAGGCTTCGAGAGCTCCGCTCTTTAGTAGAATTCTCCGAAGAAAAGAAGGAACAAAACCGGCTTCAAATTGTCAACCTGGCGGGCAAAGAAACCATAACCACAGAGGGCACGACGGTGGAAGTTGTGCCACTATATGAATGGCTGTTGTCTGCTCAATCTCCCTAGCTTTCCGGATTCGCATGCCCAGAGCCCTTCGATGCACTCCCCCCTCCCTGCGGTCGGGGACTTCGCCCCACTAACTACGTTGAATTAGTTCCTACCTTCGTTTTTGTCTGTAGGAAGTGAAACAAAGGATTCGGGACAAGCCCGTTACCTTCTTGTGATTACCTCCCCCCGTCAGATAGGCTCCCAGACCTTCTTAAATATTCGTCATTCAGATCAAAGTTTTCTTCTTTGTCAAGCAAGAAAGAATCATCGTCTGGGTTATTCTGGACTACAGCCTTCTGCACGGTCAAGGGTGCGCATGGCCATACCGCATCGGGTTCATTTTGTTCCCAAACAACAAAGTATTGGCCCTCGTGTCTTAGTTTGTACTCATAGACTACCTGGTTGGAATCCGCCCTTACTACAGACGAGCTAGGGAACCCTTGACACCAGGGAGGCCATTCCAATTCGGTATCCATATCTGCATCATCGCGGAAATCGAAATCCAGGATATCTTGCCAGACGTACCCTTTATCCCCCCGGCATATGCGCATCCATCCCTGAAATTCAGAAGAATTTATTACAGTGATCAGATGAGCGCCTGTTTCAAGATCTGAAGGGCCGCTTAGAACGCACTTGTCCCCATCGAAAGTAACCTCAATTGAGTCATTACCTGAGCACGCTGAAGCAAAGATAACGAGCAGCAACAATGTAAGCGCTATACCCATTGACCCAACCGCTCTCTTATTCATCTTCGATCTCCATTCTTGGGCATTGATGAGATTCAGCAGTGTTGAGGATTGTCATCCGCTGTGAAAGGATTTAACCTATTCCTCGATCTTGTCTATCTGCTGGTCGGCGCGCTAAAGGTTTATATGTATTTTACGGCCCGCTCCAGCGAACGGTTCATTCTATAAGAGACGACACGAACCCACAGAAGAAGCACAAGCGCTGACAGTAAACAAATCACACCGAGTTCGATACGGGGTGCACGAATAAGGACAGGGTTCAACCCTCCCAGCGAAGGTGCTAGGAACACGTCTAAGCCTATCATCAGAACAACAAATGCCGAGGGTGGAGAATATAGCCCAGATCGGGGTTGTAACCTTGCCTGGATAGTTTGGGAAGCTTAATCTTTATCCTGCATGCGCCGCCGCAGATTTTCCCACAATGTCTGGAGACCTTTCTCCCCAGCCCATCGCTGGATATAGATCTCATCCAATTCTTCGCCCAGGTTTTCTACAATCGCGGTGATGTCTCGCAGGTGTTTGGTCTGCTGGCTCAAACTGTAGTAATACAACTTGTTTATTATTAGATCTTCCGGGGTGTGCAAGTATAGTTCCCCCAATTCCGGACCCAAATCGACCAGTATACGTCGGCGAAAAGCTTCCGCTCGGAATGGATCTCCTTCCCGCAGCAAGTATAAATCCGCCTTAAAGCCGCTGGGACCATGAATAGCATTCAAAGGCAGGTCCCCTCGATCATCATCCAGGGCGGCGAGGATGATGTCCGCCGGGAGGTGGACATCTCGGTTTTTCAATGCTCTGGAGAGCGGTTCGGCAGCTCCTCGGCGGATTTCCACAACCAGATCTACATCTCTAGTAGTGCGTGGTTCTCCCCAAGCCCAAGTAGCCAAAGCCCCGCCTATCAAGTAAGGAATCCCTGCTTCCTCAAGGGCATCGCAGATCAGGTGCACAAATTCACTGAAATCCAGGATAGTCTTAGCCATGAGCAGACTGCCTTTTTTGCTGCCTGTACCTATCAACTCTGAACGCCAGATCGGTCATAGAAAAGCCCTGCTGGACCCGATCGGCAGGCGTAAGCTTCCGTGTAACCGCCATTTGCTGGGAATCCACATCCGCCACGGAACCAGCAATCCTTTTTGCCAACTCCGGGCTGATTGCACCTTGCCCCCGCAGGTAATATCCGGGGCGGTTATTTTTCCTGCTGTAGGCCATGTCATAGCCGGCAGCTTGGAAAGCCTTCTTCACAACCCTCATATCGCGGTAAAAAACATCCTCCCAGGCCGACGCCCCAAAACAGCCCTTTCCCAGAAAACCTTCTACGCGGTAGCACAGCTGAGCCCGGGTCAGGTAGCGTTCGTGAACCAAGATTTCAAGCAGATGTTTTCTCCTTGCTGTCACCAAATCCCGGCTGGCAGCATCCACAAGCAAAACAAGGTATTCTTGCTGAAGTTTTCGTTCCATACTTTGAGTATACATAAGTATATCTGATATGTCTATCAGGTTTACTTGTACGCGCCACCAACTCCTGTCCTGGATTGAGGCAGGAGATCAACCGGGTCGCCTTTTCCATACCACCCTGGATTCAACTACGAAATGCAGCTCGGGATTCAAAAAAAACGATCCAGAGATCTCGGGTTCTAATCCTGTACAAGGGAGCTTGGAAGGGAAAAGGCACCCTTTCAGGTGCCTTAAGGTAGCAGGGCTCAGATTAGCCTGTCCAGAGAGAAGCGTGGGAAATCCAGGGCTTAGTGATCTCGAGGTCGAATCCGTTAAAGGGGGGCTTGGAGTGCTGAGGAGAAATCGTAAGGCTTCTTTCTGGTGAATTCCGTTATCTAGATTCCGATCTCTAACCAATCCACTCGATGCGAATATCGTCCTTCACCGTCTCGAATTCCGGATCACCGGTAACGAGCACACCATTGTTCGCTTGAGCAGCCGTGATGGCAAAGGCGTCCGCGTACGCTACCGGATAATTCGCCTTGAAGTGTGCGGCTCCCAGCACCACCTGGCGATCGACTGAAAGGATCTCGATTGGTAACTGCTCGATGATTGCCAGGACTTCCTGGGCTTTCGCCAGCCCGCGTTCCCGTTCCGTGATGTAAACAACCTCTCCAAGGTTGATCAGCGACATCAAGGTGCGGTTGTTCCCATGGGAAGTTTCGCGGAGGATCTCCTTGACCCGCCCCTCCCCAGCCTCACCTCCCAGGTATGCAAGCAGTGCGAAGCTGTCCAGGATGTAGATCGTCGTGCTATCGCTCACGTGCTCGTTCCTTTTCGCGTTCCTCCACGAGGGCTTGAGTTAGGGACGTTTCACCTTTTAGCATCCCTCCTGCATACGCCAGAGGGTTCTCGGAAGAGGGAATCAAGGAAAGCACGCCGCCATAGTCGACGACATGGACCTCATCCCCAGGTTTCAGGTCATATTTTTTCCGCAGGTCGGCCGGGATCACAACCCAACCTTTTTGGGAGATCTTTAAGGTCATTATATTTCTCTCCTTTGGGCGTTATACTTCTGTACAGATAAGTATAACATACATGCTATTATAGTGTGACATTGTATTTGTTCTGCGATTGTCACCTGCTGACGATATCGGTGAATGTGAATACGTCATCCCAGATGTCAGGGTTCACCTTATTCCTTTTTGGTCCAAGAAAATGAATTCAATGATTGGAAAAGCCTGACGGTCTACGTTTCGTCCGGGGGGCTGAAATTCAGAGCTCAAGAGCCAGGCTCATAACCGCCAGGTCCTAGGTTCTAATCCTGTACAAGGGGGCTTAGAAGGAAAAAAGCACCCGCAAGGGTGCTTTAAGGTAGCGTGGCTCAGATTCCGCCAGTCCCACGAGCGAAGCGAGAGGGAGAACTGAGGACCTTCAGGTTATGAGATGGAATCCTGAAAAGGGAGCCTTGGACCGTCAGGCTGGTGTTCCAAGGGTGGCCTAGCGATTTTCGACTACTCGGAACCCAGCGAGCATTAGTTTCAATTATCCTACACGCGGAGGGTAAACCTAGCAAGTGCAATCGGGGTATAGGACAGGAACGCCACTAATCATACTTTTATTTTTCTGTGTTGCACTTGCGGGTTGAATCTTCGTAGGCTTATCCGTTGCTAATCGCTTAAATCGCCCTATCTTGCCTTCTTCAGTTCTCCAAACAGAGGAATGTTTTTTAAGATAGAGCTGGACTCTCAAAGTAGCTAACGGTTTCGAGCTGCGAAGTCCCACGTTCTGTGTGGGGAGGCGCCGGGGCTCGGTCCACCGCCGGCAATCCCAGCATCCCTATCATACAACCATGTAATCAAATCGCGCCGCATCCCCAGTCGCCTCCAGCGAGAGTCTGTGTAAAAAGTCGACAAAAAGATTACTGGTGGGACGACAACGCATTTTCTCAGTCATTTATAAGGCACAACCCCTTTTTACGCGCATAATTCCCCCTTCGGAGCGGGGTGAAAATCTAATCCTTTGATGAAATGACCGACTCTTTACACAGTCTGGATAGAGGTCAAGTCTAATTGAATGAAGAAGTTGGAACATACCTTTAAGCGACTAATCTCATCTTCAGGTACAGTTTTTGATTAATGATTAGCCAGGACTTCATACATAGCGAAATAAGCTGGTTTTGGTTGATAGTCAGAATCGAAAGGCAGAGGTTGGGGATCGGGAAGCCCCAGACAACCCTCACAATCCCCGAGCCAGGTAAATCGATCTGAGAATTCGAACGTTACAAAGCCCTTACAGACCTCAGATTGCAGGCAGGTTTGAAGCATGATTCGATACAATTCTGCCTGGTACTCTTTCCGCTCTTCCTGGCTCCCAGGTATGTTGGCAAGATTCACATCAAACTCGGTTATGTAGACGTCCAAACCCAATTCTTCAAATAGCTCAAGGGTCTCAGCAAAGCCAACTGCCGTTGGGGCAGATGAGTTCAAAAGAAGATGTCCCTGAATGGCGATACCGTCGATGGGAACTCCCTTTTCAAGAAGCCTTGTAGTGAGATTGTATGTACTGGTAATCATGGCTGAGCGCATGGGATGACTACGGTCCTCAAGTTCTGGTTCGTCAAGGAGCAGATAAGCCCCGGGATCGGCCTGTTTCGCCCATGCAAAGGTCATCTCGACATACTCCGGGCCAATATGATTTTTCCAGAAATCTAGATCCCAATGTTGGTAATAACTCATCCAACTGTACTCATTCACGAGTTCCCACATGTGTATCCTTCCTTTGTACCTGCCAACGACCGTTGAGATATGATCGTGAAGAATATTTATCAGTTCATCTCTACTGAAGTTTCCATTCTTCAGCCAATCCGGAAGGAATTCACTGCCTCCATGGACCACTGGTGAGCCAATGATATACATGTTATTTCGCTCGGCGAAGGAAACCAAGGCGTCTGTATGCTGAAAATCGTAAGCGTCCTGGTTCGGTCGCAAGTCATCCATCTCAAAGAAGGGGATTTTCAAGCAGTTGTACTCACCTGCAAGAATCTCCTGATATTGAAGATCCTCGAGTCGGTAGGCTGCTCCTGAAGAGCCAATCCAAAAATCGCGTTCATCTGCCAGCTCACGAAGGCGCGGAGAACGTTCGCTCTCATCAACTCTTTCACCGGAAGGTGGCTTAGCAAGATTTAGATCCGAAACAGTTAGACGACTGAGAGGACCTACCAGCACACCGAAAAAAAGATTTCCACTGGGAAAGAGACCTTCATCTAAATTGACCGATATATATTCGCTTACGTCAACTGTTATGAGCGAGTTACCTGTTTGATCATACACCGTGAATGAATATCCCTTGGGATCAGCAAAGACGATTTTAATGAGCTTGTTTTCTAATCTAGGAAGATCTATTTGAACATAATCATGCTCGTTTTTACCATCACGCAATTCCAAGTGGTCGCTAAATATTAGTAGGCGTGGCGCGCTCCACCACTCACCAAAGGGCGGTGCACTTCCAGAAAGGACAATCGCACCAATACCTTTGGCTGAAAACTGGGTATTCAACGTGAAGGGAGTCCCTATTAGCAGGGGGCCAATATCTAAAGGGAACCATTCGTCGTCCACGGTTTGAATAGATAGACGACCAGCTTTAAACGTGGCTCCAGGCTCAAAGATGAAATCGAATAAATTTATCACTTCGGCTGGCACTTCATTGCTGCTCATTATGGGTAAGTCCAGTGGGATGTATTCGAGATCTTCTTTCCAAATATATCCATCCTTCTCTCCCGAACCCACAACGTGAACGAAGTCACCGTACAATCCCAGCGAGGCAAGCGATTCTCCCGCATTAATCTCGGCTACTTCATTAAATGAAATATTACTAGGTCCTGCATACAAGGGCGAGACCTGTCTTGCAATAACGAATGGATGGGGATTTGTCGTGGAAACAACCAATGTGGGGGCTTGGTGTTGAGTAGGCATTACTGAAACGTCGGCCTCACTTGTTGATATGCTTTGTGTCTGGCATGAAGTAACAGTGATCAAAAACAGGGGGAGTAATATTTGCTTCGAATTCATCATAACCTCATAACGTAGATTCAACTCGTAGGTGCAACGCTGATCCATCACCAGGATTCCAAAACACAGGGATATGATGATGCTTTTTCTGAGGGGTCTCGATCCAAGCCAGTACTTTTTGGATTCGAACCCAGGATCTAGATGTTATCGGTTCGAATCCTAGACAAGCACCCTGCCCCTCTGTTTACCATTGAATTATCCATAACCTTAAAGAATTCTGGAGTTGGCATCTGCGACCCTCTGGTCCCCAGTCCGAATCCTGAATCGCACCTGTGATGGCCGAAAATGTACATCCGTTCGAGAAAATGTGCCAGAAAATAATCTGAGCGAGACGATCACGGTCCTGAAATCCCGATAGGAAAGATTGACCCTGGTTTCATTCTACGGAACCCCTCCAGAGCATCATTATCGGATCCCGTAGTCCCCGGAAAAAAGTGAAGGGGGGCATGTCCAGAGCCCTTCGATGCACTCAGGGTAAACTCCGCGTGGGAAACTCACGATCCAGATATTCTCTCAGATATTAGGGAGCACCCTTTTCCTTTTGAGTCCAGGAAAACGAATTCACTGATTTGGAAAAGCCTGACGGTCTACGTTTCGTCCGGGGGGCCGAAACTCAGAGCTCAAGAGCTAAGCTCATAACCCCCAGGATACGAGTTCGACCCCTGTACAAGGGGGCTTGGAAGGAAAAAGGCACCCTCGCGGGTGCCTCAAGGTAGCGGGGCTCAGATTCCGCCAGTCCCACGAGCGAAGCGAGAGGGAGAACTGAGGACCTTCAGGTTATGAGTTCGCTTCCCAAAACAGGGGCCTTGGACCGTCAGGCTGGTGTTCCAAGGGTGGCCTTGCGATTTTC
>JAUWFP010000252.1 GCA_030606845.1 Anaerolineales bacterium
CTTTGGTCCCTCGCGTTAATCATCTCGCCCTTCGTCGCTAGTTGGGCCTGGCCGCGGGTGCAGAAGAGCTTCGGTGACTGGCAAGAGCCGTTGGAGGCCGTAGCCCCCTGGGTACACAGCCTTTTACTGCCGTACCTTGCACTGCTCACAGGATCGATCATCGGTCGTGATGCAGGGCTTTACGGTCACTCGACGGCGGGTTGGGTGAGTGGCGCGATCGCCTGCGGATTGGGGCTTGTCGCTGCCGCTCTTTTTCTACGCAAGCGCCCCGTCAAATTA
The DNA here is from genome assembly GCA_030606845.1 of Anaerolineales bacterium. Classification (GTDB taxonomy): domain Bacteria; phylum Chloroflexota; class Anaerolineae; order Anaerolineales; family E44-bin32; genus E44-bin32. Next base: position 280 of record JAUWFP010000252.1, read on the forward strand.
CCATGGTCTCACACGCTCTCTGCGACGCTTCGCGAAGAGACTCGCTGGGCGTTGTATCGTGCATCAGCCGCCTTGTGGGTAACTTCTTTCCCCGCAAGCATTGCCATCGGAACAGCCCTTGCCCTTGTCGAGACGATGGTCAGGGTTCTTCAGGAGGAAAAGACAAACCGATTCGCGCCTGCCAACGGCGCGAGTTTGCTGCGGGCGCTCTTTTCCGGTTTGATCTTTGGATTGACAAGGAATTTCTGGCTCACTGCGGCCACACAAACGGCAATCGTGGTGTTGTTCAACATGCCTTGGTCCAATAAAATCAACAAGCCCGTCACCAACGCATAGCCGTTTAGGAGGTAATATCCACAACAGCTATGCGCATCTATAGGTTAGAGCTTCAAGCTGCCGGTGCTGAACGCGAATGCGGAATCTCATGCAGTCCCGGGAGTTGTTGTCCTTAACTTTTATCCATTGCCCGGTGCAAAAGGTTAGCTTACAATGACAACTTGCTCCAAGAGGCATGAAGCTGCTTGCATATGCCCCACTATGGTGGCTGCGCTGCGTCGTCAAGGAATTGACATGCCTCTGTGCTCATTAATTCCATCCCAAAACCTACTTGTGAGGATCCTATGCAAAAAGAACAAGTCATTATCATCGGATCAGGTCCTGCGGGCCTGACCGCCGCACTTTACGCGGCACGCGCCAACCTGAAACCATTGGTGATCTCCGGGAACCAGCTAGGGGGGCAAATTTCGATCACCAATGAGGTTGAGAACTACCCCGGCTTCCCGGAAGGCGCAAGTGGCCCTGAGTTAGTCGAATTGATGCAGAAACAGGCCGAACGCTTTGGCGCCCGCGTCCTTATTGACGAGGTCACCGAAGTGGATTTCAGCGAAGGATCCCCCTTCCACATCAAAACCCACGGGGATGAATTTAAAGCGGATGCTGTGATCGTAGCCGTCGGTGCTTCTCCGAATCGTCTCGGGATCCCCGGCGAAGAAGAGTTCATCGGCCGCGGCGTCTCTTTCTGCGCCACATGCGATGGTTTCTTCTTCCGCGACAAGGACGTGCTTGTGATCGGCGGTGGGGATAGCGCAATCGAGGAGGCGCTCTTCCTGACGCGGTTTGTCACTCGTGTGCGGGTTATCCATCGCCGGGACGAACTCCGCGCTGGCGAGGCTCTCAAGCGGCGTGCGTTTGAAAACGAGAAGATCGAGTTCGTATGGGATTCAGTCCTGGAAGAGATACGCGGGGATGGAAAGGTAGAATCGGCGTTCGTCCGCAATGTCAAAACTGATGACATCGTTACTTTGGACACCGATGGGGTCTTCATCTTCATCGGTCACCTTCCCAACTCTAGTTTTTTTAAGGGACAATTGGAGTTGGACAAGAAGGGTTATCTAATTACGGATGAGCGCATGATGACCAGCGTGCCGGGTGTATTCGCTGCCGGCGAGATTCAGGATTCCATCTTCAGACAGATCACCACTTCTGTCGGCCAGGGTGCCGCAGCGGGGATGATGACCGAGCGTTGGCTAGAGGAACAGGAATAAATGGCCGGCGCCATACATTTCAGCGACCACGGCGGAGATCTTAATTCCGGATCTCCGCCGCTTGTCTTAATCCACGGTTCAGGCGGAAGCCGGCTTCACTGGCCGCCACAGCTGCGACGTCTTCCAAATTATCGCGTTTTCAGTTTGGACCTCCCGGGGCATGGCGACTCGCCCGGTGATGGAGAGACAACGATTGTTGGTTATGTAGAGCAGGTTGTCTCCTGGCTTGATGAGCAGGGGATCGAGCGTGCGGTGCTGGCCGGGCACTCGATGGGCGGCGCCATCGCTATGACCGCTGCGCTGGAGAAACCGGAACGCGTTGCCGGACTGGTCCTGGTCGGTACTGGCGGGCGCTTGCGCGTCAACGGCGAAATCCTTCAGGCTGCCGCCGATCCAGTCCGGTTTGAAGAAACCGTAGAAGTGGTCATCACGTGGGCGTTCAGCGACCAAACCCCGGAAAAAACCGTTGCTCTGGCAAAGGTGCGTATGCTTGAGACTCGGCCCGAGATTATCCACGGGGATTTTGTAGCCTGCAATCAATTTGACATTTGCGACCACCTGCCGGAGTTACAGGTCCCAACGCTAATTGTCTGCGGCGAACAGGATCGCCTGACACCCTTGAAGTATGCCCGTCACTTGAACGAGGAGATTCCCGAATCCACGCTGGTTCTCATTGAGAGCGCTGGCCACATGGTCATGCTTGAACGACCTCTAGAAGTTACCGGGGCGGTTGAAAAATTCCTGAGGAGTTTGTAACGGCGCTATTGAGAGCGTCATTTTCAAACAGGTGAGGCACGCGTGCCGAGGTGATTAATATTTGTTGGGAGATTCCCCTCTCACGCCAAATTTGGAAACCTTATTCCCGTCGAATTTCGCTAGCACCCTAACCGCTTTTTCAGGGTAGGGAGCAAAGCCTGTACAGCTCGCGCCCGATGGCTTACTCGATTTTTCTCCTCCGGGCTGATCTCGGCCATCGTCCGCCCCATTCCCTTGACCAAGAAAATCGAATCGTAGCCGAATCCACCATCGCCGCGCTCGTCGGGGATAATCTCTCCCTCGCACTCACCTTCAGCCAGGTCGATTCCCCCATCCTGTCCGGCGAGAGCGACAGCACAGCGGAAGCGTGCCGTCCACGGGCGCGGATGTGGCCCCAGCAGGGAGAGTAAGTGATTTCGACGGTCGGCGTCCGTACCGCCCGGACCAACAAGACGAGCCGAGTGCAATCCCGGGGCGCCTTCGAGCACGTCGACTTCGAGCCCTGTGTCGTCACCGATTGCCCAGGTCTGAAAGTGGTCGGCGAATGCCTCCGCTTTCAGTCTTGCATTCTCCGCATAGGTCTTCCCGATCTCATCAACCCGCACTTCGGTCGCCAGCTCAATACTATCGATGATTTCAGCGCCAAGGGGCTGCAGCAAAATACGCATTTCACGGCATTTTCCAGGGTTTCGGGATGCTATAAGAAGCTGCTTCATAGGACCTCTCTCATTTGACTATTCGCACAGTACCCCATCGCCACTCGTGGCATCACATACCAGGTACCCCCCTAGATATTGGGTTATTTTACTCCGGATCGGTAAATTATGTAACGTACAAGCGCGTTTTCTTGCTTTCAACTGCTTACTATGCTATAATGCGAGCGCTTTTTGGGGAACCTTATTGCCAGGCGGTGCAAACCTGACTAAGTTCCACCCGTTGCGGCTTAACGTCGGATTCTTGCTTAACAAGGATGTCGGGCACAGTCGCAACTTTGACTTTGAGGAGCCCTCTCTCCTCATTGGAGAAGATTTTTTAATTTCTGACCTGCGTGGTTCAGCCCGATTATCGCGAACCGGCCAGGGCATCTACATCGAAGGTCACCTTCAAGGAAATATCGATCTCGAGTGCGTCCGCTGCCTGTCGGAATATTCACAAGTCCTGAGCGCAGAGCTCAACGAGCTCTTCGACTACCCCCCCGAGAAAGATAGCGACCCCCACCTCACCATTTCCGAGGATGCAATCCTAGACCTCGGCCCGATTCTACGCGAGAGCTTTCTCCTCGACCTGCCAATCCAACCCATCTGTCGGATCGAATGTATGGGTTTATGCCCGGTGTGTGGTGAAGCACTTACAGAAGAACACCAAAGCCACCCAGAGGATGACATTGATCCACGGCTTTCGGTATT
>JAUWFP010000309.1 GCA_030606845.1 Anaerolineales bacterium
CACGGCGATTCCTCTTCCGCCCATCTTCCAGCGGTGGCATTAAACCGAAGTTCGCTTTCATCGGTTGAAACAATTTCGTATCCGCATGCGCTATATAATGAGCTAAGGAACCGAGCATGGTCTCCCGCGGCATCACTAAAAGATCCTCTCCGTTTATTCGTCGAGAGAGATTTACCCCTGCCAATAATCCCGTTGCGATATTCCCCAAGTATCCCTCCACACCCGTGAGCTGACCAGCGAAGAATAGATCGCTCCGATCTAAATGCTGCATGCTCGATTGCAACTGCATCGGGGCATTCAAGAACGTATTACGGTGCATTTGTCCAAAACGTTGAAAACGCGCTTTTTCCAATCCAGGGATCATCCGGAATACATCGCGCTGCTCATCGAAGGTCAAGTTAGTTTGGAAGCCCACCATATTGTAGAGGCTTCCCGCAAGGTTATCCTGCCGGAGTTGAAGGACGGCATGTGGCCGCTTCCCGCTCCTTGGATCTCTAAGTCCAACCGGTCGCATCGGTCCAAATGCTAGACTTTCCCTGCCTCGCTCGGCGATAATTTCAACCGGCAAACATCCCTCAAAGTAATGGTGCGCACCGGCGCGCACTCCCTCTTCGATCTCTTTTTCAAAACTCCTTAGCGGGATCCTTTCCGCCCGCAGCAAGCAATCTATGAACGCTTCATATTCCTCTTTGTTTAGGGGACAATTGATGTAGTCCCCCTCCTCACGATCTCCTCTCTCATATCGTGAAGCACGGTAAGCAATGGCCATATCGATGCTCTCCGCGTCGACAATTGGCGCGAGCGCATCGAAGAAAAAGAGGTGATCCTGACCAGTCAAACCGCCAATCGCCTGCGTCAGCGAATCTGAAGTCAAAGGTCCAGAGGCGATAATCACAAAACCATCAGGGATGCTCTTGACTTCGTTGCGTATGACCTGGATCCGGGGGTGTTTTTCAATTTGCTCCGTTACATCTCGGGCAAAATGCTCCCGATCAACGGCTAAGGCACCCCCCGCAGGAACTGCATTCCGCTCTGCGCAGATCAATAATAGGGAACCTAAAGTCCGCAATTCTGCCATAAGTACTCCAGAGGCGCGGTCTGGCAGCTTAGAACCAAGCGAATTGGAGCACACTAGCTCCGCAAGGTATCCCGTTTGGTGCGCTCCCGTCGAAATATCAGGCCGCATTTCAAAGAGACGAACGCTGATTCCACGCTTCGCCAGCTGCCACGCCGCTTCGCTGCCCGCCAATCCTCCCCCCACTACTACTGCATCTGCATCCATCCTGCGATTCTATCACGCCAACGTTGGCATAGTTCTTGCAACATTATTGCCAGCACAGTCCAGTCGATGTATACTCACCTGCGAGGCGCAATATGTTTCGTCAAACCCAAGACCAATCACTCAGGCCACTTACGACCGCTCATCTTGCTCAGACGATGAGCCTCCTGGTTTTATCCAATCAGGAGCTGCACGATCGAGTTATCACCGAACTTTCATCGAATCCTGCGTTGGAGCTCCTTGACGAGCGCATCTGCCCGGGCTGCCATAAGCCCCTGAGCAGCGCCGGACCCTGCCCTGTGTGCAGCCGTCAGGTTGAAGGCGAAGAACCGATTGTGTTTCTCTCACCTCGCGATTCCTACCGGCCGTCACGAAAAAGAACACTTGAAGATCAACCGCTGGATCAAGAACCCGCAGCTCCAGAGGATCTTTCTGTATATGTTATGCGCCAACTCGCGGCTGATCTCAAGCCGGAAGACAGGAACGTCGCGGTTTACATCCTTGCCAGCCTGGATGAAGATGGCTTCCTAACCAGCCCCCCACCCTACATCGCGCAAGCCACACGTTCCAGCCTGCCGCAGGTTATGAGGGTCATCGACTTGATATATAAAGCAGACCCGGTCGGCCTGGCAACCGATGGTCCCCGACAAACGCTTCTCGTTCAACTCGATCAATTAGGCGAAGGAGAAGAACCGCACTGCGAGCTGGCTCGCCAATTGCTGCGAGAATCTTTTTCGGAACTAGGGCGCAGGGAGTACGACAAGATCGCTCTCATCCTCGGAATTAGCCCTGCTGCCGTGAAGGAAGCAGCCGCTTTCATTCACGATAACTTAAACCCCTACCCCGCTCGAGCATACTGGGGATCCGGACGGCAGCCGCAACCTGGCGACTCAAATGTCTACCACACGCCAGACGTCATGATCTCGCGCAACCCCTCGGTCAATGATGGCCCGCTGATGGTTGAAATATTCTCGTCGATTTCCGGCTGGCTGCGGGTGAACCCCCTTTTCCGGCAAGCCATGCCCGAGGCTAATGAAGAGCAGAGCGATGAGTGGTCTGAACATCTGGAAAAGGCGAATCTCTTTGTAAAATGCATTCAGCAGCGCAACAACACGATGCAGCGCCTGATGGGCTTGCTTGTATCTCAGCAAAGCGATTTTATTTTAGAAGGCGCTCGCTTCCTCATACCAATGACGCGCGCCCAAATTGCAGGAGAGATCGGCGTACACGAATCCACAATCTCAAGAGCTGTTGCGAATAAATCAGTGGCAATGCCAAACGGCAGAATTATTCCTCTCGCGAAATTCTTCGACCGCAGCCTTTCCGTGCGTGACCGGATCAAAGAGATTGTCGAGAACGAATCCAAACCACTCACAGACGATGTAATCGCCTCGCTTTTACAAGAGGAAGGGATTAAGATAGCACGCAGGACTGTCGCGAAATACCGTGCGGTTGAAGGTATTCTGCCAGCTCGATTACGCGGGGCAAGAAAACTATCGCAGGCAGCCTAAGGTGTAATCTTTGGC
>JAUWFP010000144.1 GCA_030606845.1 Anaerolineales bacterium
TGCGTGAGCAATTCGCGGCTTCGATCAAACGCCTTGTTTTCATCCTGGTCGATCGAACACACAATCAACTGCGGCCGATCGAGATCTTCGATCTTCCGGCCCGCCTGCTTCACCCCGCTCTCAAGCATCTCCATCGCCCTATCGTTGTACTCGGGAGGGACGCAGTAGTTCAGCACGGCGCCGTCGGAGATCTCCCCCGTCAGTTCCATCATCTTCGGCCCCGTGGCGCCAATGTAGATCGGAACGTTGCGAGGTTCGCGGCGCCCATGGACGACATCGAGCTCGATCCCCTCCACATTGTGGAACTCGCCGTGGAAGGTCACCCGCTCCATGTTCAGCAATCGCCGTAGGACCTCTACGGTCTCACGCATCGCCTTGAGCGGCTTTCTCCGCTCGATGCCGACATTCTTTGCCAGAGGGTCCCACCACGCGCCAATGCCGCAGATTATCCGATCCGGCGCCAGATCGTCGAGCGTGAGAAGCGTGGCCGCCAGAAGACCGATGTTACGTGTCCAATTGTTGATCACCCCGGAGCCAACTTTTATTCGCTCGGTGACGGCGGCATAGGCCGCCATGGGGACAATTGCATCTCGCACGAGGCGCGATTCTGCCTGCCAGACCGCTTCAAATCCCTTCTGCTCAGCATAGCGGACGATATCCAATCCGTCCCGAAGATCGTGGGCATCTTGCAGGTATAAAGCAACGCGTTTCAGACTCATTAATGACTCTCCTCTAGGTCTTGCATGAACTCGAAATCGTAGCCTTCGCGCAGATATTCAAGATCCTCCGGAAGGTCAACATCAAGCCCGATGGATGGGTTTTTACATACAACAAGTCGTACGCCTGCCGCCTTCGCACGGGCGACATGCCGCTCGAAACTGTTTGTGCCAAAATCATACTCGATCAAGCCGGGTGGTGAAGAAAGCAATGCATTGGTCCCGCTGCCATGACGATCAGGGGCGATAACCACGACGGGGGGATCTGCAGCCTTGCTGATCAACTTTTCAACATCGTCTATCCTCATTAAAGGTAGATCAGCCGGGATGACCAATATCCCGCTTATGTCATACTGCTGTGCGACAACCGTGGCTCGAGCCAACGCATCGTTCAATTCCGGTGCACCATTCTCGGTTACAGTCCGTGCACCATGTTTCCGAGCTATCGAGAGCGCTTTCGTATCGCGGCTGACAACAAGCGTTCGCTCGATTTCTTTTACCTCTCGAAGCAGGTCGAGAGTGTTAATCAGCATCTGTTGACTCAAGATCTCACGCTCATCCCTGGTCAACACAGCGGACAAACGCGACTTCGCCGTCCGTAAAGGTTTCACTGGGACAATCGCCCAAAGGGTCATCGCCGCGACTCCGCTTCGATCAGCTCCGCTGTAAACGCCAACACTTCCTCCGCCAATCTTTTTCGATCGGGTTGAGTCTTCATCATTGTCTGCGTGACCTTGGTTCTAATCCCAAGGGCTTCAATTTCCGGAGCGAGCTCTGCATCGACTTCGTCGATCAAAATCCCCGACAGGATCTGCTGGTAATGCTCAGCGACCGCGCAGGCGGAGGGTGTAATTCCCATAGCTTGGAACATCTTCGCTGCCGGCCCACGAACAGCCTGACCTCCTATGATTGGGGAGACACCCACCGTCACTTTCCCCTCGAGCGCTTCGCGCACCCCGCTTAAAGCGAGGATTGGATCGATGCTAACCCAGGGATTGGAAGGGCAGAGAATCACAGCTTCTGAATCCTCAATCGCCTGCAGGAATCCCGGCGCTGGCTTTGCATTCTCAATGCCTTCAAACCGAAATCCCCGCACCTGCGGTTCATGTGAGTGCTTAACAAAATATTCCTGGAAGGGAAGATCCCCATCATCCGTCTCAACAATCGTTCGCACTGGGTCATCGGTCATAGGCAGAATAACGTGATCAATACCAAATATGCGACAGAACGCCCGGGTTACATCACTCAAGGGTAGCCCGGCTTTCATCCTCCGTGTTCGCTCGACATGAAGCGCCAAATCTCGATCCCCCAATCGGAACCAGACCGGGCTTCCAAATTCTTTCAGTGTTTGCAGGAAATTCCAGGTCTCATCCGTCCGACCCCATCCTGACTGGGGATTAGCGAGACCAGCCAATGTGTACGTCACCGTATCAAGATCGGGTGAGATGGCGAGTCCGAGGTGTTCGAAATCATCTCCGGTGTTGACAACGAGGGTCAACTTATCCGGTTCCAACAAAGTAGTAAGGCCATCGACGAGTTTCGCTCCACCTGTTCCACCAGCGAGTGCTGTAATCTTTAGCGCCATAACGACACTTCTTTCATCGGGCGGCGCGGACGTTCCTTTCCCGCCTCCGCAGGATATCCGAGGATGATCAACCCTTGTGGATCCCATCCCTCGGGAAGGTTCAACTCCTCTCGAACTTCATCTTTTATAAAGAGGGGTGCGCACAGCCAGCATGCACCCAGCCCCTCAGCATGGGCTGCAAGAAGGAGATTCTGTGCAGCCATGGATACACCTTGAACCGCCATAATATATTCAGCTGTCTTCCTCCGCTCATCAGGATAAACATCCATAGCTTCCATAGATAAGCAGGCGATCACCACGACCGGAGCGTCAGAAATCCGCTCAATTGATTGAGTCACATCTTTTTCGATCTGGCCGGGGTCATCGCCATCGGCCAGCCTGTCCTCGCGCAACTCTTCGCCCAACGTGTTTGCAAGAGAGCGCTTATCATCCAAAGCGGTGAGGATCACGAAACGCCACGGTTGACCGTTGTGAGCAGAAGGCGCCATTGTTGCCGCCTCCAATACGCGCTGGAGGATTTCAGGCGGGATCGCAGAGTCATCAAAACGGCGGATCGAGCGGCGCTCCTGGATAGTGCGATAGAGCGTCGAGGTAGCTTCGCTCATCCCATCGTGCTCACAGTGTCTGGCCAAATAAGAAAAATGACCCGAGGTTGTCCCTCATACCATGGATTCTTCTCAACGCCCAAGTATTTCTTTGCGAGAATGTGTGTATGTTCGACAGCATCATCCTCGCGTTCAGCGGCAACTGTCCCGCGGATGTGAACATATCGATAAGGATCCTCAGGATCCATGATCAGAATCGCTACTTCCTTTCGCGAAGCCATATTCCGATCTTTAACGCGCCCTCTGACGGTGTTTATTCGCAGAAAATCCCCCTCAACATCAAACCACACAGGCGTCACCTGAGGGCTGCCATCGTTCATCAATGTAGCAAGGGATGCAAATGCTTTCTTATCATCCGTGACCAAATCACGGTGCGATTCGGGGATTGCGTTCAAATTTACTGCTCCTTTTCTGTTTTTCATCCAATTAACCTATCGAAACAAATCCAATTCCTTCTCACGGAGTATTTCCGATAATGACCCCTCTCTCAAGGGATATGGCAGGCCGCGAACGTGAATCACCGGGAGTTTCTCCTGCGCCTGCCCCATAAGAGCGGATGCGCCCGCTGCGATTTCATCCGCAAGCCCAATCACGGTGCTTCGTAAGGAATAACCAAAGAGATCCTTCTGCCCGCGTAGATCGACTACCGCTGGAAACCCGGCCACGCCGATGCAAACCCCCACCGTCCCCATGCGCCAGGACCGACCGTGTGAGTCGTTAATTAAGACACCGATCTCCACATCGCTTGCCATCTGAAGTCCGTCGCGCAGCTCTCTGGCCGAAATCTCAGGGTCTTCTGGAAGGAGGAGGACCCATTCACCGCCCTCCTCGTTCTTGACATTGGAGCGGTCGACCCCTGCATTAGCGCACACGAAACCAAGTTTATGCTCGACGATGATTAAACCCTCCCGCTTTCGCAGGATTTCCACGCTCTCGCGCAGGATGAGCTCCACCATTCGCGGGTCCTTGCCAGTCTCATCCGCAAGCGCATCTGCCTCGGGCGAGGGGTGGATCTGCTTCAGATCTACAAAACGCCCCTCCGCCTTTGAGATAATCTTCTGCCCGACCACGATCACGTCACCATCACGCAGCGTCACCCCGGCGGCACTCAACCCCGCGAGGGTAATCGCGATGAGATCGTCACCCGGCCGGATGAGAGGGATATCCGGCAGTGCTGTGAAGGTCAGCTGCTGCTGACTCATCCAGCGTTCAGCCCCGAGACCTTGAACGTCGCCGTTTTGACATCGTGATGTTTATTCAAGTTGATCAACAGAGCCGAGATGCCCTCCAGCGTAATCGCATTATCCAACCCGCCAGCATAAAAAGCATTCATCTCCGCCCCTTCGGCGAGCTTGATCACCTCTTGCGCAGCTTCCAGATCGTCGGAACAAACGAGTACGTCCAGATCCAGCGGCTGATCCAGATCCTCGCTCAACCGATGAGCCGGGACCGTTTGGAATGCCGCCACAACACGTGCTTCCGACCCGAATTGCTCCTGGGCTAGTCTCGCTGCTGCTGGAGGTGCAGGCGGTTGGGGATCCTTGAAATCGACCCGTGCTGTTGAATCGACGACGATTTTTCCATCCAACACCCCCTTTAGTTGGTCGACGATGGCTTCATGCGCGCTTGCTTTCACGGTGAGGATGCAGATATCCGCCAGGGATGCCGCTTCCGCGTTCTCCAAGCCCACAATCGTCTCAATCCCGAGTTTCTCATTCAATTCGCTCGCGATCCGCTGAGCCTTCTCGGCCTTGCGCGAACCGATGACCACGCGATATCCCGCGCCTGCCCAACGCGCCGCCAGTCCCGGGCCGAGCTTTCCAGTGCCGCCGATAATTGCCAGTGTAAGTATCATTTTCTCTGACATGTTTACTCCCTTATTAAATAGCGCCGGTTCCTTGTTCTCCACCCACCTGAATTGGATGGCAATTCAACAGTAAATATCCTGCCTTCGTAATCAAGCAAAACGCATCTGGAAGGAGCGCTAATCTTCCGGTACATATGTCTGGTATCGCTCCCAAACGGTGGATGCTAATTCACGCGATCGAGCGGTGATCTGTTCTTCATCAAGCGTTAAAAGCTCCCGTTCTCGCATGAGTATCTTCCCCGCGACAATCGTGCTCGTAACCATCGATTCGTTAAACCCGAAGAGAATGTGCCATGGTAAGTTGCCCCCCGAGAGTGGCGTGGTTGGATGGTAATCAACGAGGATTAGATCGGCGTGCGCGCCAAGCGCGATCTTACCCAGGTCACCTTCTGAGAAGAATTGCTGTGCTAATTCAGCATTGTGATGTACCGCCATTCTTATCAATACGTCTCCTGGCATCCTGCGCGGATCTCTGTTCCAGACTTTATGGAGGAGATATGCTGTCTTCCATTCCTCCCACATCGCGTTTGAAAAACCATCGTTTCCCAGGCAAACCTTCACACCCGCCTGCATCAAGGATTCGACATCTGCGACTCCAACGCCGTTGTTCATATTCGAACGGGGTTGATGCGTTACCCATGTCCCGCTCTCAGCCAATAATTCCACCTCGCGCTCATCAATATGGATCGCATGAGCGACGATCGTCTTCTCCCCCAGAATACCATGATCATTCAAACGATTGACCACTCGCTTGCCGGATTTCTCGAGGCTGTCGACTTCATCGACCTCATGCTCGGCGACATGGATGTGAAAACCGATGCCCTCCGCTGCGGCTGACCGGCATAGTTCCAAGGTGCGCTCTGAAAGCGTAAGGCTGGCGTGCAAGCCAAAGGTAGCTGCGACCCTCCCCCCTGCAACCCGCCCGTCCCGACAACGTTCGATAAAGCGAACGTTTTCCTCAATCCCGGCCTGAGTTTTCTCCTCGCCATCGCGATCTGTGACCTCATAGCAGAGGACACCTCGCAACCCGGATTCTGTCACTGCTTCTGAGATCACATCCAACGATCCATGAATGTAGTTTGGGGAAGCATGATGGTCGATTAATGCGGTTG